>JAUWRG010000054.1 GCA_030610655.1 Dehalococcoidia bacterium | reverse complement strand
CCCGGCAGGTAGGAGCATCGCCATCCTCTGTGAAACGCTGGAAGGATGTGATAGAGAAAGGAGGAAAAGAAGCGTTGATGGCGAAGCCTCACCCCGGCCGGCCTTCCCGCTTGCCTCCCGAACAGAGAGAGGAACTTCTGGGATTACTTCTCGAAGGGCCTCTGGCTCATGGGTATGCAAATCAATTGTGGACACTGCCACGGATAGCCAGGGTAATCGAGGGTCGTTTCGGTGTAAGGTATCATCCAGCCCATGTCTGGAAGATTCTCCACTCTTGTGGTTGGAGTTGCCAAAAGCCACCGCGGTGGGGTAAGGAAAGGGATGAGGAGCAGATTCAGGCTTGGCGTAACGAAAGATGGCCACATATAAAAAACGCTAAAAAGGAAAACCGCAGCATCGTCTTTCTGGATGAGAGTGGATTCATGCTCCAGCCTTTGGTGCGGCGGACATGGGCACCCCGAGGGCAGACACCGATACTCCGTCCTTCAGCTGAAGGATGGCTACGCTGTCTGCCACACAACATAATCCCGTCATTCGAGCCTTCTACACGCGACTTTGCAGCGCAGGGAAGGCCAAAAAGGTCGCCATTACCGCTTGCATGCGCAAGCTTCTCACAATCCTGAACGCTGTACTCAAACATCATACACCCTGGCACCATGTTGATTCTCATATTCTCGGCCCATGTTCTTGACATTTAACACAGTTGCTGAGCCTGTCGAAGGGCCTGTCCTGAGTTTACACGGGTAGGTTGGAGCATCCGCTCCAATCCATTGCGCCTTATCGTTGATAACCTCAATAGCGCCGAAGAGGCAAGCCGACTCGCAATCGCCGCAACTGGTACATTTCTCAAGGTCTATCTCTATTACCATGCTTCTGCTCTTGCCAAGTTGATATTCATGGTTAGCATTCACCCACTCCCTGTGTCACCCTGAGCGAATCTAAGGGTTTGGGTGATCGGTAGCGAATCGCATACACGCTGTTAGACTACCCGAAGGACAGAATTTCTGGAGAGAATTTTGAGTGCCGAAGCCCATAAAAAATAATTGATTTTTCATAATTCGCTACATAATCCCCCAGCAAGAATCACGTGTAAGGATAGTTAGTCGGACTTTTCTGAGATACTACAGAAAAATGTCTCATAAAAATATTAATCTTTGGTCTCTCTTCGTAAACAATTTCAAAGTTATTTCTTTTTAAGTGATTGATAGTATCATCCATTGCAAAAACACCCCAGTGTTTAAAAATTCTGGATGTAAACCTTAAAATTGTAAGGTCACTTAAAACGTAGAATCCCTTCGGTCTTAAAACTCTAGTTATCTCGTTTAATGCTCTATCCCAATTGGGTATATGATGCAAAACATCAAAAGATAGAACCATATCAAATTCACTATTTGTGAAAGGAAGCTCTGTAACATCTGCTTCAAAGAATCCTAAATATTCATTTTCTATGTTATCTTTTTTTGCTATTTCAACCTGCTCAGAGTCTAAATCGATCCCAGTTAAATCCCATTTATATTTATTCGCCAAATATGATGAGACCACTCCAATACCGCACCCTACCTCCAATGCCTTTTTTACGCTATTTAAATCAATTTGACTAAATAATTGCTCAGCAATCTTAATATTCTTCTCAGCTTCTTTTTTACGATTTACAAACATCTTTTCCAATTTACTTATCTTCATTTTCATGCCCCCCTTTTAGTACCACTCACAATGAGACAGTTCCCGCTCTCTCCTTTGCTAGCGATGCCTTCACCTGGCTATCCTCATAGTGCCGCCTGGCGAACTCGGTGGGTGTCAGGTAGCCCAGCGAGCTGTGTGGTCGGTAGTTATTGTACTCCTGCCTCCATGCTTCCACAACAGTCTGGGCCTCTTTCCCATTCTGGAAGACCTCCCGATTCAGACACTCGTCCCTGAGCTTATCAATGAAGCTCTCAATATAGCCATTCTCCCAGGGACTGCCAGGGTTTATGAAAATGGTCTGATCCTTCCCAGGAAGGACTATCTTCAAGCCACCGACAAACCGCCTTAGCTACAAACTCAGGTCCGTTATCACTACGGATGTATTTCGGGACACCACGAACCAGGAACAACCACTCAAGGACTGCCACCACCATTGGAGAGGGCAACTCTGATTGCCAGGCATTCCCGGGTGTACTCGTCGATTATCGCCAGAATTCTTAACTTGCCACCACGCTCAGTCCTGTCCTCCAGGAAATCGTAGCTCCAGACATGGTTCGGATATTCTGCCTTGTTCACTATTTCACCCACTGGACCAATCCTGCGTCTCCTGGGCCGCCTCAGCGGCAAGCTCAGCCCTTCTGCTTTCCAGATACGATGCACTCGTTTACGGTTCACCCTCCAGCCCTCCCGCCTGAGTATCACTGTGATTCGGCGGTAGCCATACCGAGGATGGTGGATAGCCAACTCATGGATCCTCCTCATCAACTCTACCTCGTCTTCCTGCCTCCTGGCAACATACCTGACTACTGACCTGGACATACCTACCAAGGTGCAGGCGTGCCTTTCCGAACACTCCCCCTCTCCTATCAGGTAGTTCACCGCTGACCTTCTGGCGAGAGGGCTTACCAATTTTTTGAGTTGATCTCTCTGAGGAGCTCAATGTCCATTGCCTGCTGCGCTACTATCCGTTTTAACCTGGCATTCTCCTCTTCCAGAGTCTTTAAGCATTTGAGTTCAGATGCCGTCAGTCCCCCGTATCTGGCCTTCCACCGATGAATCGTTGCCCGGGAAAGCCCATACTCGCGGGCAGCAATAACTACCGGCTTACCCCCATCAACCTCCTGGAGAATCCTGAGCACCTGCCCCTCCGAATACCTTCTTGCCTTCACTTGCCTTACCTCCTGTAGCTATTTTACAGGAGACTGTCTCATTTCAGGTGGACCTAATTTCGGGGGGCAGGCCAAGGGCCAGGTTGTGTGGCGGGGGTGAAACATGCGCACCACAGCGATGGTTCTAGGGACCTGTGGACGGGGTAGCATTTTGATTTGGTGGCATTGCAGTTGCCGTTCAGGGGCTACCTGAAGCATACACTTGGAAAACCATTACTTGATGAACTCCTCCTTGGTGAATGGTAGTGCTGATACCAATTGGAATGGCTGGCATTATCGGCGGTGCTTTTGCGCATTGCAACCCCATGTAGGGGATTATCCTATTGTTGGCTAGCATGGCAATCATTATGGTCGGGGTGGCCGGATTTGAACCGGCGACCTCATGGTCCCAAACCATGCGCGCTAACCACTGCGCCACACCCCGATAGTCATGACTGCGGGAGCAACAGCATAGGCGACAGCCCTTATGGCTTTTGCCTTTCGCCCATTGCAGAAGAAATATAGCAGGTTGGCATGTTAGTGTCAAAAGAGCGTGTTCGTCTTAAATATATCTGGAGAGAAGCCTCTAGCTCTAAAGAGCCTATGCCAGATAGATTCTTCTCATTCCCTTGAGAACCAATGTAGGCAACGGCTCAACAAGGCGAAGAACCCAGAATGCGGCATAGGCTACAAGGATGCCGATGGCTGCCCCTCCAATTATGTCCAGAGGGTAATGTGCTCCACAATAGACCCTGGCGAAGGACCATACGATGGCGAGGAAGAGGAGCAAAGCGCCCGCTTTACGATTGCCGAACCAGGCCCCCGTGGCGAAGGCAAAGGCTACCGCTGCGGAGTTGGAGGGGAAGGACGGGTCAGTAGGGCAATAGAAAAGCGATTCAACCAGCGGAACCAGCCGAGGGTAATCCACAAATGGTCTGAGACGATCTAACCCCAGGTTCATCAACTTGACCACAGCGGCAGCGAAGCCAACACCCGCGGCAGTACAGAAGACTGTCCTCTGGTTTCTCTCCTTGGCCTGGGCATCTTTTCCCAGAAACCAAAGGGCGAAAAGGACCATTGATAGGAGCAGGGGGATGAAGTAGTCTCCCACCATTAGGATCATAAATTCATCAAACCCCGTAGATCTCCCCGCCAGCCCGTTTATGAGGAAGAACAACCTCTCATCAAGCTCAATAAACCAGGTCATCTACTTTTTCCCCTGAAGCCTCTTTTAATAGCCTGAAGGTAGGTCATCCTTTTCAGGGCATCAAGTCCCTCCTCTTCTCCTGTGCCCGAACGACCCCATCGGGCGTTGAGTGCTGAAGAGACAGCTATGGTGAGAAGGCTGGCGATGGCGATGCCGGCGATGGTATAGATGAAGAGCTGTGACCCTCCAAGCCCCCCGGCGTAGTCTGGGATGTTGCGTGGCTCGCTGAAGAATAACCAGTATCCCGCGCCGATAATTAAGGCGGCGAAGATATACCCCAGATACCTCCTTCTCAGAAAAAGGGAAAGCCCGCCAAACCTACGCCATGCTGCTACTAACTGCAACACACCGAGGGAGACCATGAATACAAGCAGGAGGTAGTCAGCTCCGAAGGTTTCCCATCTCAGCCATGTCATCTGCCTACGCCTTGGCCTGCTTGTAGGCCGGGGTGCACCAATGGAGGTATTTTTTGTTCTTGCCTAGTATCACATCGAAGTATAGGTCTTGCAGCTTTTTGGTTATCTCGCCTGCCTGCCCGTTGCCCACCTTGCGGTGGTCGATCTCAGTGACGGGAGTTACATGAGCTGCTGTGCCGGTTAGGAAGCATTCATCGGCGGTATATAGCTCACTGTGGTCGACGGACCTCTCAATGGTCTCGATGCCCAGCTCCTGCTGCGCCAGCTTGATTACGGTATCCCGGGTGATCCCCACGAGGATATTGTCCGAACTCGGTGGGGTGATAAGTCTGCCATCGACTACGAGGAAAATGTTCTCTCCACTTCCCTCAGAGACATGCCCATCCTGGGTGAGAAGAATCGCCTCATCAAAGCCATTCTCAAAGGCCTCCGTCTTGGCAAGGGCGCTATTCACATAGAGCCCGGTTATTTTAGCGCGCGGGGGAATCATGTTATCGTCAACGCGGCGCCAGGAGGAGACGCAGCACCGCGCCCCCTTGGTCACATCGAGGTAGGCGCCAAACGGGGTGGCGAAGAGAAGGAAGCCGTCATCCAGATTGTGAAGCATTACCCCCACCTCTTCAGAGCTTTTGTAAGCCAGGGGGCGGATATAAATGTCCTCCCGATAGCCGCACATTGCTGCCAGTTCCACTGTAAGCTGGCAAAGCTCATCGATGGTGTGGGGAATTTCGATCTTGAGCACGCGGCAGCTCTTGAGCAGCCTCTGGTAATGGTCTGAGATGCGAAAGATGTACATCTGCTCCTGCTCAGCGTTCCAGTTGCAGCGAATCCCCTCGAAGCAGGCAGTGCCGTAGTGAAAAGCATGGGTCATTATCCCGATCTTGGCCTCGGAGAGGGGCATGAACTTTCCATTGAAAAAGGCATATTGAGGCATGTAGTTCTCCTTCTGTATATAGAGATTGTGGCAATTATAAACCAGCATGGCTTGAAAAGACAACCTGCAATATTGCCCAAAAACAGCGATTACTTTACTGGTTTAGCTACAAGGAGACCTTGGTTCGTCCTTCGAAGAAGGACAATGAGTAGTAGCTAAGATCACCCGATGGGTGAATAAGGAGGAGAGATGAGACGGCAAACCATTCTACCTTTCGAGATAGAGCAGACAGATGCCCCATTGATGGCCTGGGGAGGGATGATACTGCCTTATGAGATGATAGATCAGTCCGTCTTACGGACTCCTAGAAGTGGCCGAGGGTATAAAAGCCTCACCCTTCTCCGAAGGGTCATGCCTCTGATACTGATCCTTCATGGAAGGACATGGAGGAGGCAAGAAGCTAGATGACTTGAGGGAGCTAAAGGGAGAGGTAAGCCTAAGGGAGGTACCAGGGATGAGGGGCTTACCCCCCGATGCATCGGGGCGGTGGGAGATTGGCTGAGGAGGATGGGAAGGGACGGTCGAGGGCTTTCAGGGCTGAGCAAGGTAAACCAGCATCCTTCTGCTGAAGGGCTAACTGAGGTATTGAAGAGGGACAAGAGAACAGAATATACCCTGGACACAGATGCAACCGTAATAGAATCGGAGAAGGAAGAGGCAAAGTGGACCTACAAGAAGGAGAAGGGGTACCAGCCCCTTTTGGGCTTCCTTTTTGAGATGGTCTTAGTCTTAGGTGATGAATTCCGTGATGGGAACGTTCCTGCTGGGAGTGGGATGGTAGGGCTTGGCATCCTTCTCAGAAGGATGCCCAAGGGTAAAAGAACTCTGATAGCGCCGCCTATCAGGCGAGGGTGATCAACTGGTCCTTCTTAGAAGGATTTACCATTACGGCTGACAAGGAAAGGAAGTAATTAAGAGCATGAGGGAAGAAGGGCCACAGGGATACAGAGATAAAGGAATTGCTGAGTGGCTTTGGCATGGAGTGGATGCCCTGTGGTGACCCCGATATAATCAGGGTTCTTCTCCGAGACGGAGTCCGCAGGGCGGACAGGATAAGCGTGCTTGCCTATAACCTCTTTTTAGCGATTAAGCTTTTAGCTTTACCTCCGTCCTTCTTTGAAGGACCGTAGCTTCACCATCTCCACGGTACGGTGGAGGCTGTATCAAGTGGCTGGGGCATTGGTAAAGCATGCCCACCAAGTATTACTTAAGCTGGCACAAGCGCCTATTGACAAGATAGCCCTGTTCCACAAGTTCCGCCTGAGATGTTTTAGCATAGCCTATAGCTAGCTAAAATACAGATTGAGAGTCCTTCAAAGAAGGACTAAGCCCTGACCGATGGGAGATGGGGAAGTTTGCCTTTTGTCACCTCAAAGCTTGTAGAGGAGGGACAAGGACAAGCAAAGGGGCGCAGCAAAACAAATCTTGCCATCACTTTCCTCTGCCGCAGGGGAACAAAAGAGCTAAAAACACCGCGTGGTCTATTTTTTCAACCCGCAAAAATGGCCCGGAGCTTTCAATCGCTGTTTTTGGGTATTGACAGAGAGCTATTAGGCGGGTTATAGGTAGTTTGCCAATTAGGCTGTTGAAAAATGTAGTGCGAGGCTTTAGCCTCGCTCAAAACGGCCCTGATGGGTTGCGCTACGATAAAATCTGGGGGTGAAATGTCCCCGAACTGGCGAAAACTGAAGGGATAATCAAAATCAGGCAGCCTCATTGATTGGCAGGAGGTGGAGCTATGAGCAAGTGGCTTGACAGGTATAAAGCAATTATCGTCATCATGCTGGTCATGATCATCATCGCTGGTGGTGTGGTGCTTCTCTATAAGCATCCCTGGGACAAAGGGCCTTTGGAGATCGTTCTCTCTGAGCCATCCTGCCAGGTCACTGTTTGTGTTCTTGGTGAGGTGGAAAGCCCGGGCATATATGTCCTTGATGATTGCAGTCTTTGCATCCAGGATGCGGTTGATGCGGCGGGTGGATTTACCAGCTATGCCGACCAGCATGCCTTGAACCCCACTGCACCTATAAACAATGGAGACCTGATACATGTCCCACCTCTCGGCGATGTCCCGCAGAGGGTGAGTCTTAATGCTGCCGGCGCCTGGCTGCTGGAGGCCCTGCCCGGCATAGGCCCTACGTTGGCAGGGCGGGTCGTTGAGTATCGCAGCCAGAACGGACCTTTCAAGAACGTAGAAGAATTGATGATGGTGGAGGGTATTGGTCAAGCGAAATACGATGGACTGAAGGACCTGGTCACACTGGAATAAAGCAATAGAACGAAAGAGAGCCCTCCATATATAACGCATTAAGCAGTTGCACATAAACGGTGATCAATCACCAAATCCGAAGCACGAAATTCTAAACAATACCTATACAGTCAAAGCCCAAATGAACAAAACAGCTTTTGATGACACACTTTAGTTCGGGTCATTCCTCAATACATAGAGGGATGAGTTTTGAAATTGGATATTTGGATTTGTTTAGAAACTAGTATTTAAGATTTTGATGCATTCTACGTCCAAATACTTATGTCGTTGCGTATGGAACGAAAGAAATGGCGCTGGTCTATCTTAGCTTAGCCTTTGTCCTTGGCATCTATCTTGGCTCGCATTTTACCATACCGTGGAGTGTCGCTCTTCCCATCATAATTGCCACTCTCATTGTCGCTCTCTTGTTGCGAAAAAAGGGACCCCTCCTTTTGGTTGGACTGTGTATAGCCCTTTTCTTCTGCGGTGCCATCAGATTTGGGGCGGTGCCCAGCGGCGATGATCTCCAGTACTACGTCGCCAACGGGGAGGTGGAGATCGTTGGCGTTGTGGCTGAGGAGCCGGAGCCCAAGGATTCATCGATGGCTTTTGTCCTCGCTGCAAGGGAGATCGATGGAGAGCGGGTTAAGGGCAACATACTGGTGCGCACCACTAGGTATCCCACCTATCAATACGGTGATTTGCTGAAGATGACGGGGGAATTGGAGGAGCCGCCCGGTGACCTCGATGGTTTCGACTATCGCGCTTATCTTGCCCGCCAGGGCATCTACACCACGGTCTATTATCCCGAACTTGAGTTTCTAGCCACCGGGCAGGGTCAGCAGCCCCTTCAATGGTTATATTCACTCAGGCATCGGATGGGGGAGGCAATTGGCACATCGCTTTCGGAGCCTGAGGGCTCGCTGGCTCAGGGTATCCTCCTTGGGTTGCGCCATAATGTCCCCTCCTCCTTATATGAGGACTTCCGAAGGTCGGGGACTGCCCACCTTCTCGCCATTTCGGGGCTTCATATGGCTATCGTTGCTGGCATCCTTCTCAGCATCTCGGTATGGCTATTTGGCCGGCATAGACCAACATATTTCATAATCACTCTTAGCATTCTCTGGATTTACGCTTTGCTCGCCGGGATGTCGCCCTCGGTGATGCGCGCTGCGATCATGGTTAGCGTTTTCCTGTTTGGCGCCTATTTAGGCAGGCAGCGAAGCGCGATCACCGCCGTTGCCTTTGCTGCGGCGATAATGGTAGCGATCGATCCGCAGATACTGTGGAGCGTTAGCTTTCAACTGAGCTTCACCGCAGTGGCAGGGATAATAATTATCACCCCCACGTTTCAGGAATGGGGGCGAAAGACAAAAGCCCCGAATGTAGTGGTGGATAGCTTTGCTTTTAGCATAGGGGCGATCATCGCCACCCTCCCTCTCGTCGCCTACCACTTTGGCTACGTCTCTCTGGTTAGTCTCCCCGCCACTTTTCTTGTCCTGTTTGCCCTGCCGGGCATCATCGTTTTCTCAGCACTGGTTGGCTTTATCGGTCTCTTCGCTCTGCCCGTGGCTCAAGTCGTGGGGTGGGTCGATTGGCTCTTCCTGAAATATATGGTTGTGGTTGTTGGAAGCTTTGCCGCTTTGCCCTATTCTTCCCTGGAGTTGGGTAGTATGGATGTGGCCTGGGTGTGGCTCTACTATGGCGTACTTGGTGGAGCTATTCTGGCGTTCAGTAAGAGGGGAGCTTTTTAAAGGTCATGTTTGGTCTTACTCGAAGGTTGCCGGCGAAGTGGGTCGTTATCCCGCTTGTCATCATCGCCGTACTGGTCTGGGTTGCCGTGGCCGTCGCCCCTGAAAGTAGCAAGCTCAGCGTTAGCATCCTCGATGTGGGGCAGGGCGATTCCATCCTCATTACCAGTCCATCGGGGCAGCATATCCTCATCGACGGCGGGCCTAGCCCGGAGCGGGTCTGCCTTGAGCTGGGAAGGGCACTTCCCTACTGGGACAGGACGATCGACCTCGTGGTGCTCACTCATCCCCACACTGATCATGTCACCGGTCTGGTGGAAGTGCTTCGACGTTATGAAGTGAAGCAGGTACTGTATCCAGACATGGATTACGAGGCTATTGTATATGATGAATGGCTTGATTTACTTGGTGAGAAGAACATTCCCTGTATCTGGGCTCAGGTGGGACAGGTGATCGACCTTGGCGGTGGTGCAACTCTTGAGGTGCTTAATCCGCCGGTGGAGTTTCTTGAAGGCACCGAATCTGACATCGATAACAACGGGGTGATAACCCGACTCAAGATGGGGGAGGTCAGCTTTTTATTGACTGCTGACCATTTCGAGGATGCGGAGCGATATCTTACTGACCGAGGGATGGAGTTGAGGAGCACTGTGCTCAAGGTTGGGCATCATGGCTCAAGCACCTCAACGTGCCCTGAATTTCTTGCCGCCGTCAATCCTGAGGTGGCAGTGATATCGGTGGGTGCCGATAATCCATTTGGTCATCCCAGCGAAGAGGTCATGGCGAGGCTCACCGAAAGGCTTGGGGAGGGTAGGGTCTACCTCACCGCAGAAAGTGGAACCATCACCTTCACCACCGATGGCAAACACCTCTGGGTGGAGACGGAGCGATGAATCGCTGGGCTAGAAGTCGACTTGGTCATGATTGCGGCGATGTGCTCACAGCTCGCGGGATGCAATGAGGCGCCTGATCTTGTCTTTGTACTGCGGGCCCCTCATGGCGCACCTATAAAGGTCGTGAAACTCGTCTTTGTCGAGTCTGAGGTCTCCGATTATCCTCTTGATGCGTCCCTCTGAAACCTCGCTGCTTCCGTGCCCCTTGGGCACGCTAACGCGCAAGATTTTCTTATCTTCTAAGCAATACCAGCCAACTAGTGTACTGTCTCAGTGGTAGCTTTACAATTATGGTTCCACATGGTATAGTTAAGATCATGTGGAAACCAGCAGATTCTTTGGTAATAACGATAGAACAACGAACGACGTTGGAAGCATGGGTTCATGCTAAGACCACACCTCAAAGGACAGTGCTGCGGTCTCAGATATGCTTGTTGGCTGCAGAGGGGAAATCCAATAATGCCATTGCTCAGCAATTGGGCATATCTCGCCCCACGATTCTTCTTTGGAGAAAGCGATTTCTGGAACAAGGTCCTTCGGGCCTGTCCCAAGATGCCCCGCATGGCTTCAGTGGTCGGTGTTTGGATTCGGAGAAAGTCAAAGCTGTTGTGGAGACAACACTGCATACGACACCGCCTGATGCTACTCACTGGAGCACCCGAACACTGGCGAAGGAATTGGGGGTAAGCCATTCGAGTGTAGCGAGAATCTGGGATGCCCATGGATTACAACCCCAGCGGACTAAGAGCTTCAAATTGTCCAAGGACGAGCGCTTTGTGGAGAAGCTTACTGATGTTGTGGGAGTCTATCTCAACCCACCGGATAAAGCCCTGGTGCTATGCGTGGATGAAAAATCGCAGATACAAGCGCTGGATCGGACGCAACCCGGACTGCCGATGAAAAAGGGGCGATGTGGCACAATGACACATGACTATAAACGCAATGGAACCACTTGCTTGTTTGCGGCACTCAATGTGCTAGACGGAACAGTGATAGGCACGTGTTATCCGAGACACCGCAACGGGGAGGTTCTCAAGTTTCTGCGCAGAATTGATAGGGAGACACCAAAGGGGATGGACCTCCACCTGATTCTGGACAACTACGGGACACATAACCATCCCAACGTGAAGTTGTGGCTGCAAAAGCATCCTCGGTTCCACTTGCACTTTACGCCGACAGCTTCCTCCTGGCTGAACT
>JAUWRG010000060.1 GCA_030610655.1 Dehalococcoidia bacterium | reverse complement strand
GTGGTCCACTACGTCCGAGATGAAGTAGGCCAGATGGTCGCCGGGCAGCCAGTCACGCATTGATGCCGGCATGAGGAATGTCTGGTCGGGTTCATAGGGGCGAAAGGTCTTGCTCATAGGCGCACCTCACTGAGATTTACTCCAATTATACCCGTTTATGCCTGCCTGAAGCTATTACTCGGACATACTGCTAGAATGGCACAATCGGTGGCATCGGAGGCGAAAACAATGCTGTACTTGGGATTCGACGCTTCTGGCCACACTATAACGGGCGGCGATACATGACAGCATACCCAATCGGCGACGAGTCTATCCTTGGGCCCATAGACCGCCCCCGATCTTATGATTGAGACCTGGATTTTGCCCTGATTGTGGTACTCGAAGGCTGCCTTCTCAGCCCATAGTTTGGCGCTCTCCTAGTAGGTGTCAGGCCCGAAGACTACCTGGCAGGGAGTTGTGGACTCGCAAGCAGGGGTATCGCCCTCGCAGGCCTTGCCGTAGACACCACCGGTGCTGACATAGAGAAAGCGGCAGCACCCGGCCTCGGCGCTGGCTATAAGCATATTCTCGGTGCCCCACACTATCGAGGCCTCGAACTGTTGCCACCACCCCCATCCTGGTGTAACCCTGCCCGCAGCGTGGAATACTACGTCGACCCCTTTGCCCGCGGGGCACAGGCTCTCATAATCCTCAACGTCACCGAAGATGATCTCAGCCCCCGTCCTCTTCAGGTGACTGATGTCGGATGTCCTGCGAGCCAGGGCACGTACCTCATGTCCGTGTGCCAGCAGGCGTTCTATGAAATGGCTTCCCAAGAATCCAGTGCTCCCCGTAACCAGCGTCGTCATACTGTCCCTTTATTAAAATAGTGTGGTTACCATTTAGGCCATCTCAGCACCTCAGTTGAGAACAAGCGAGGAAATCAATTGATTCATAGCCGACAGTTGACCGTTTGGAAATACGTCCCCCGTGGCATCCTATAAAAGATACTCAAACGCATTTTGTCATTCAGGCTCTGAACCAAATCAAGACTGCGAAGCAAGAACACCGCCAACCGCCCAGTTCTCCTTCGCCACATCCTCGAAGATAACGATGGTTGACTCCGGAGTGGTGTGGGCGATAGTGACCACCGCCTCAGTAATCACCCTGGCTAGCTCCGCCTTCTGAGATTTGGTTCTCCCGGGCCACATTTCCACTCTCACTATAGGCATATCGATCACCCCCTCTTGCTAAGAAATTCCTCTGGTAGTATATTTGAATTCTTGGGAGGTCAATATTGGGTCCAAGTCCCTGGGATCGATTCAAGATCAAGATCAAGAAAGCCTTAGGAAAGAATATCTTCCTCTGCGATAGCTGCGCTTGGAACTGGAGGAGCGCCTGCCACCGTCGAGAGCGCCCTAATGCTACCTGGTGCCCCGATTATAAAAAACGGGGAAAGTAGTCACCGGCCATAGCGCAAGCGCATCACCAAGAAATTTGGTAACCCATAGCCCACCATCCTCTCCTGAGTAGCCTCGATGTCATAAGTAACACGATAATGATAGATAGTCTTACCCTCTTCGTCGTAAATGGCATAGGCAGCACGTGGGTCGCCATCACGAGGCTGACCAACGCCGCCAGGATTGATGATTAAGCGGTTCTCCCCTAGCTCCAACTCAGCAGGAAGCTCCTTAAGAAGGCAGGTCTCCCCGACAAGCTCAAAGACTGAGGGAACGTGTGAATGTCCGATGAGGCAATATCTAGTCTCAAAAAAGCTGAAGTTCATCTGTGCACTTTGTGTGGAGAGAACATATTCCCAGATTGGCTCTCGGGGGCTGCCGTGAACAATGGTGAAATCACCGCGACTCAAGGCCCGGGGAAGCTTATCAATGTATCTCACGTCCTCGTCACTTAACTGCCGTCCCGTCCAGACACAGGCTGCAGCAGCCTCTGGGTTGAAATCTGAAATATCCACCTTCCCTATAGCGGCCCAATCATGATTGCCGGCAACAGAGAGATGATCATATTGGCGCAGCAAAGCGATGCACTCTGAGGGGTCAGGCCCATAACCGATAATATCGCCCAAGCACCATATCTCTTCCGCTCCGCCGCGCTCCTCGATATCGTGAAGCACTGCTTGAAAGGCGGCCAGATTGCCATGGATATCGGCTAAGATAGCGCAGCGCATGTTCCCCATCGGAACTATATCAGCTTTTTCGCCACTTGGCTAGATAAGCTAAAGCAAAGTAAGTATAATTGTGCCATGAAGGTCTCAGAGCTAGGCGAATTCGGACTCATCGAACTCTTTGAGAAGATTCTAGGCAGCCCAGGGGACGAAGTTCTCGTCGGCATCGGCGACGATGCTGCGGCCTGGCGCAGCGATGACCAAATCCAGATTGCCACCACCGATGCCTTAATCGAGAATGTCCACTTCACACTAGGCAACACTTCCTGGCGCGAGCTGGGATGGAAGGCACTCGCGGTAAACCTCAGTGACATCGCTGCTATGGGTGGTCGCCCAAGATACGCCCTCGTGTCGCTGGGCTTGCCAGGCGACACCGAAGTGGAGAGCCTAGTTGAGCTGTACGAAGGAATGGCGGAGCTGTCACGTCTTTATAATGTCGCCGTCATTGGCGGAGATGTGGTCGCCGCTCCCTTAGTGATGCTCAGCCCAGCCATTATGGGCACTGCCGAGAATATCCTTACTCGCTCAGCGGCGACTCCCGGGGAACGAATCGCAGTAACAGGACTCTTGGGGGCATCGGCAGCAGGACTGGTCATGCTCCAAAGAGGGCTCAAATTCGACGACAAGACTGTCTCATCTTTAAGAGAAGCCCATGTTAAACCCCATCCTCGCCCCTTGGAAGGACAAATCTTGATGCGCAATGAGGTTAAGGCAGCGATAGACATAAGCGACGGGCTGGTTAGCGACCTTGAAAAATTATGTAAAGCAAGTGGTGTGGGCGCTCGTCTCTTTACTGAAGACATTCCCGTTCATCCCATGGTGCGCACCGCTTTTAAAGAAGCTTCTCTTAACCTGGCTTTATCGGGAGGAGAGGATTATGAGCTTCTGTTCACTGGTAGCATGGAGGTTATCGCTAAGGTGAAGGGGTTGATGCCCTGCCCGGTCACAGTGATAGGTGAGATAACTAGCAATGAGCCGGGGATAGTGAGGCTTTTTGACAAGCATGGAAACGAAGTAAAGCTCGAAGGGGAGGGATGGGAACACTTCGCCCCAAGAAATGCTAATAAATACCGTTAGCGAGAGCCCGGAGGAGACCCAACAGGTTGGTATGCAACTAGGCAAGCTCAGCCAGCCTGGCGAAGTGTTCCTTTTAGTGGGTGGATTGGGAGTGGGCAAAACCTGCCTCACCCAGGGCATCGCCTGGGGATTGGGCATCGAAGGTTATGCTGCCAGCCCCTCCTTTGTGCTGATTAATCAGTATCGCGGCCGCTTACCTCTATATCACATCGACCTCTATCGCCTTGACAGCATTGAAGAAGTCACCGAAGTCGGACTGGACGACTATCTCTATGGCAATGGGGTTTGTGTGGTGGAATGGGCAGAAAAGGCATGGGCAGTCCTTCCGAGAGAGAACTTAACCGTTGAAATGAGCTTTTTCTCCGACACCAGTCGGAGTATTACTCTTAAGCCCAATGGGAAGCGATATGTAGAGATGATTTCCCAGCTTAGTATCACACAAAGAGCGAAAGAGGGGAAAAGGTGGAGCTTGCCATAGACACCTCCACAGATATTGCCAGCATCGCTCTATCTAGCTGCGGCGAGGTGCAAGCGGAGATGACATGGCTTTCGGGTCAGAATCACACCGTCGAGCTTATGCCAAATCTGCTCCATCTGCTTCAGCAAGCTAAGATAGATCTCAAAGATATCGATGCCATCATTGTCGCCAAGGGCCCAGGAAGCTTTAATGGGCTTAGGGTGGGGGTGGCGATAGCAAAGGGTCTCGCCTTTGCCCTGGATGTCCCCCTGGTGGGCATAGGCACATTGGAGGTGGAGGCATTCCTCTATGTTAAAACGGGTCTGCCTGTTTGCCCGGTGCAGAACGCGGGGCGGGGCGAGATCGCCACTGCCCTATACCAACTACAAAATGGGGATTGGCAAAGGCTAATTGCAGAGCACATCACTACCACAGAGAAGCTCTGTGCTAATATCTCTACTGAGACCATTTTCTGTGGCCGATTTTCGCCCGATATTGCTCAGCAAATTGAACAGCGCCTAGGCAAGCGAGCCATAATCCTCAAGGGGCTGAGGAGAGCAGGGTTCTTGGCCGAGCCGGGTTGGAGAAGGCTCAAGATGGGCGAGACCGACAATCCTGCCACGCTCCAGCCTCTCTACCTACGACCTCCATCGGTGACTACAAAATCCACAAAGGAGATTAAAAGATGAGCTTGTGGAAAGGACCGTCATTTCGCTCTCATTCACACTTCCCCTTGTGCATCGTCTGTGGCAAGGAAAACCCTATCGGATTTCAAACCGACTTCCGCCAGGAAGGGGAGATAGTCAAGGCGGAGTTCACCCCCGGAGAATTCCATCAGGGCTGGCCTGATATTATCCACGGTGGAGTCCTCGGTCTCCTTTTGGACGAAGCAACGGTCTATGTTCCCCGGTTTTTCGGTTTGAATTGCGTCACCGCAAAGACGGAGATCAGGCTCAGGCAGCCCGTTCGGGTAGGGCAGAAGCTCTTCATCAGTGCCAAGATGACGAGGCAGACCAGAAAGCTCGTCGAGGCTGTAGGTCATATAACCTTAGAGGATGGAACACCCGTGGCCGAAGGCAAAGCGATAATGTATATAGTAGAGGAAGTCTAGAAAGGACACATATGCAACAGACGCTGGTTCTCCTTAAACCGGACGCCGTTCAGAGAGGACTCGTGGGCGAGATCATCTCCCGCCTTGAAAGACGAGGGCTCAAGATTGTAGCGATGAAGATGATCTGGATGGATGAAGCATTGGCAAAGCGCCACTATGCAATTCATGAGGGTAAATCTTTCTTCGCCGGGCTTGTAGATTTCATCACCTCCAGCCCAATCATCGCTGCCGTCATCGAAGGGGAGAATGCTGTAGAGATGGTGCGCCGAACGATGGGAGAAACCGACCCTGCTAATGCCAACCCAGGCACAATAAGGGCGGACTTCGCCTTAGCTATTGGGCGCAACCTGATTCACGGCTCTGACTCGGAGGAGAACGCAGTCAAGGAAATCGAACTCTTCTTTTCCAAGAAGGAGATCTTTGATTACTCCAGGGATATGGACAAATGGCTCACTGGATCCTGATGAGGGCGGTTGCGTTACTCCACAGTTTTTCCAACTGGTAATACTCCCTCTCTCTAGTGGCAAAGATGTGGATGATGACATCGCCAAAGTCCATCAGCATCCAACCTGAGCCGGCGGCGCCCTCGCGGCGACGCAGCCTTATCCCTTCCTTCTTAAGTACCCGAAGGACCTCATCACAAATAGCCCCGATCTGGCGTTGCGTCTCACCACTGCAAATCACGAAGTAATCAGCAAAGGTGCATACCTCCCTCGTATCAAGCATCACGATATCAACAGCCTGCTTATCCGAAGCTGCCTCGACCGATCTCCTCGCCAGCTCTATCGCTTCCAGAATGAACTCCCCCCTTGAATCATATTATATCATACCGAGACAAAGCAACAAATGAACTCGTTCAGATTGATGAGTGACACCTTCCCGCCATTGCGAGGGTTGTACTGAACCAAGGTGCCCGTTACGCTAGGGGCATTCAATTGAACGCCCCTACTACACCATAAGTTCCAGATTGATTTGCCATGTGGCGGGGGTCAGGGGGTGTCCCCCAGTAATACATATCCTTAGTTTTCGGAGGGGCTGTTGGAACACTTTGGGTAGGTTGGAGCATCTGCTCCAACCCGCCGAGAGCGGATGCTCCCGGCTACCCTGAGGCGCGGATGAAGAGGGGAAGTCCCCCAGAAGCACACTACAGGGTGGGCGAGTGGGTCCAAAGGCAGCCCCAATGCAGAAGGGATTTATTTTGCACAATGATATGAACGATTGCAACAAGTTGATTGCCTTAAAAGGTTTTGCTACACTTCTCGAAGGAGATGCAATAATGAGTGGTCGCGCTGTTGTAGCTATGAGTGGTGGAGTGGATTCCTCCGTTGCTGCCGCCCTCCTTAAAGAGAAGGGGTATGAGGTTATCGGTGTGATCATGAAAACATGGTCGGAGGAGGTTCCACACGGGGAGATGACTCGTCTTGGCTGCTACAGGCCTGGTGACGAAGAGGATGCACGTATGGTCGCCCAGATTTTAGGGATTCCATTGTATCCTCTTGACGTGACACAAGAATACAAAGCTGAGGTTATTGATTACTTCTGTCAGGAGTATTCGCTAGGAAGGACACCCAACCCATGTATCAGGTGCAACCGCAAGGTCAAATTCGAAGCCCTTACCAAGAAAGTACGGTGTCTTGGAATCGAGTTCGATTATTTTGCTACTGGTCATTATGCCAGAGTAGAATACAATGGAAGCAAGCAGCGTTATGTGCTTAAAAAAGCTAGAGACATAACCAAAGACCAGTCCTATTTCCTCTTCTCTCTATCGCAGGAGCAGCTTGGTTGCTCGCTCTTCCCACTGGGCGACTATACAAAGAAAGATGTAAGGAAGATAGCTTTCGACCTTAGGCTTGGCGTTTACAATAAACCCGATAGTCAGGACTTTATCGCTGGGGATTATTCCTCCCTCTTGAGGGCAGCTCAGCCAGGCCCAATACTGAATAAGCATGGAAAGGTTCTTGGTACGCACCAAGGAATCCCATTCTACACCATCGGACAACGCAAAGGGCTGGGAATATCGGCAGGGGAGCCGTTATATGTGACGAGCATTAACCGAGAAAAAAATGCTATAGTGGTAGGCACCAAAGAGGACGTCTATGCAGATGAGCTTATCGCATCCGAACTGAATTGGATAGCTATACCGGAGTTGAGACAGCAGATCGAGGTAAAGGCGAAGATAAGATACCTGCATCAAGGGGCAGAGGCAGTGATAACCCCGCTGGATGATGGCAAAGTCTACGTGAAGTTCAGAGAGCCACAGATGGCGATTGCCCCAGGGCAGGCGGTGGTCTTCTATCAAGGCGAGGAGGTATGGGGAGGAGGAATCATTGAAAAGTCAGCGACCAACCTTTATTGAAGAAAAGAAACTGGCACAGCAAGGCTACCGCTATATTGCGGGAATTGACGAGGTTGGTCGTGGCCCGTTGGCCGGGCCGACCGTCGCCGCCGCGGTGATTCTGCCACCCGATCTAGACGTTCCTTGGCTCTACCTAGTGCGTGACAGCAAAGAGCTCACACCGAAAAGCCGAGAATCGCTCTTTCCCCTTATTGAGGAGGCTGCAATTGCTATAGGCATTGGCTATTCGCAGCCCGATATAATCGACAGCCAAGGTATCGCAAAAGCAGTGAGGATGGCGATGTGCTCCGCTATTGAAAACCTCTCTCAACCTCCAGATTTCCTCCTCATCGATTTCTTAGCCTTGTATGAGCTCGCCATCCCTCAGAAAAGCATCGCCAAGGGAGACGGCCTCTCAGTTTCCATCGCCTGTGCCTCCATCATCGCCAAAGTGACAAGAGATCGCATTATGATAGCCCTTGATGAGACATATCCCAACTACGGGTTCGCCAGGCATAAGGGCTATATGACCAGGGAGCACACCGAAAGTTTGAGACGATTTGGAGCCTGTCCCGCCCATAGAAAAAGCTTCGCCCCGGTAAGGGAGTTAATCCAGTGAATCGCAGAGAGACTGGCGCACAGGGTGAAAAGATAGCGGTGAATTACCTGAAGAGGAAGGGCTATCGAATTCGAGAGAGAAACTTCCGCTGTCGAGAGGGAGAGATCGACATTGTAGCTGAAAAGGGTGGCTTCCTCGTTTTTGTTGAAGTACGCACTAAGAGAGACACCTCCTTCGGCACTCCAGAGGAATCGATAACTGCCTCAAAAAAAGACAAACTCATCGCCCTGGCACAAACCTATATTGAGAGCCACGCCGGCCTGCCTTCCTCTTGGCGCATCGATGTGGTCGCCATAGAACTGGGGAAGAAGGGGACAGTCTCCAGGTTGCGACTTATCAAGAACGCTATAAACTGAGGAGTGGCGTTCTTTTAGTCGAGGCTTCATTAGAGATGGAAGTCTCCAAAAGGAAGACCCTGTCTATGATGAGGCCCGAAGATTTCCTTCGTGACCTTCGATTGCGCACAGACTACTAATTTACACCGCTGATTTATTTCGGCTGCGGGCAGACTTTCCCCACTACTCCGCCTATTCTCCGGCAAATAGCCTCCGCGGGTTTTCCACCATCATCGTATTGACCTTTTCGTCGCTCACCCCCGCCTGTTTGAGGGCAGGAATGATGTTCTTGAACACATGGGCATAGGACCAGTTAGGCATCAGCGCCCTTACAAAATCAGGCCACTCAGTTGAACGACCCAGCCGGTATGCTGAATGGTCATGGGAAAGCATGATTCGATTGGCATAACCAACACCAATGAGGCCAATTATGCAGGCTTTCCTTAGTGTATCGGGGAAGAAAGCCTCAACGCCCAGTTGGTCAAATGCGATGTAAACCCCCTTCTCTAAAACAGAGGTGTGATACTGAAGGTTGGCGTTACCACCGATGTGGCCGATCATAATGCGCTTGGGGTCCGCTCCCTCCGAGATCAATAGGTCTGCCTGTTCTGGCCCCATGGTTCCAGCCTCGGTGTGTGTAATAATAGGCACCCCGCTTTCCCTCTGCGCTCTGGCCGCCGCCCGCAGAACCCTCTCCTCATAAACAGATATCTGTCTATCACCTGTCGCCACCTTAATGACGCCTGCCTTGACCTCCGTATCTCCAATACCCTGTGTGATCTCTTTCATAAACGTCTCATATATCTCGGTGGTGGTATCAAATATCCGGCTGCGAAAATTGAGGTAACTGGGTTTCCCTCCAGCCTCGTGGTACAGTCCCGTGGCACAAATGATGTTTATGCCCGATCGTTCGGAGACCATCTTGTCCAGTGCCACGTCCCGGTGCAGATCATTTGGGGCGGCGTCAACTAGCGACTTGACTCCATAAGCCTTCGCCTCTTCCAAAGCCTCCACACAGACCTTAGCAATCGCTTCCCGGTCATACGGCACAGCTAAAGCATCGCACTCCCACCCCGGTTGTGCTGAAACGATGTGCTCATGCATCAAGGTCACCCCCAGCTCATCCGAGGAGACGGGGCCCAGCACTGTATTGATCATAGCCATCGTATTCCTCCTTACCGTTTCAACTCGGCTAGAGTATATTATTTGTGGCTACCCAGTCAATAAGGGAGAGCCCAGAGGGGGTCTATTTGTGGCCGGGTCTGAGGATGTCCCCTAGAACCACATTTAAATGCGGTCGGGTAGGGGTATATCTCAGTGGCGCTCTTCGCCATGGGTTTGTTGGAGCATATGCTCCAAGCCCGCCTAGAGTACCCCGATATAATCGGGGTAGGCTACCCTATTTGGACATCCCATTAAACAATGCCGGTCTTCTAGATTCTTCGCCCCGCTTAGAATGACACACAGGGCCGCTTCGACTCGCTGGCAGCAGTATGGTGGGTGTAACGCAGTGAAACCCACTGACCCAGTCCCTCATGACTTCAATGAAGATTGTCCACCCATTGCATTTGCATTGGTGGGTTCCGTTGCCACTTCACCTACCCTACCCTCGGTGGCAGTGTGCCCTAGAACGACGCCTAGACCAGGTGGTATATAACATGCGCTTTCTTGACTTATTCCTGAATCCGTGGAGGGGCAGGTGATTTATCCTACACTTTCTATCTGAGGGATGCTACACTCGAATGTGTGGGAGCCACTGAAGACTTTCACCCAGGAGGTGAAGATGCGTTTTGAGATAGTGCAGGGTGATGAGCAACTTTCCAGCCATTCGGGCGCCTCGCCCTAGTA
>JAUWRG010000023.1 GCA_030610655.1 Dehalococcoidia bacterium | reverse complement strand
AACGGCTATTTAGATGCTGTTGATTAACGGCCAGATGAGGAAGCGCAGCTAGCTGGGGGTGATGTGGCGGAGGTGGAGACTGACGCTATAGAGGTGCGTGATGAAGCGGAGGAGGGGAAAGCTCCTGTTGAGGTGTGTGATGAAGCGGAGGAGGGGAAAGCTCCTGTTGAGGTGCGTGATGAGACGGAGGAACAGCAGGCTGAATAGGAGATTGCGACCATGCTACAGCCAAGGCGGGTAAAGTATAGAAAGCAGCATCGCGGTCGGCGCGATGGGAAGGCTCATTCGGGTAATACGCTCTCTTTTGGTGATTATGGCCTTCAGGCTCGAGAAGCTGCTTGGCTGACCTCCAGGCAGATAGAGGCAGCACGCCGTGCCATTGTGCACCATGTTAGGCGCGGTGGTAAGGTTTGGATCTGTGTATTTCCCGATAAGCCGGTCAGCCGAAAGCCTGCGGAGACTCGAATGGGGAGTGGCAAAGGCTCGGTAGATCATTGGGTTGCTGTAGTGAGGCCGGGGAGGATCCTCTTTGAAATGGCTGGAGTCAAGGAGGAGGTTGCCAGGGAGGCAATGCGCTTGGCATCCCACAAACTGCCCATTGATACCAAGTTTGTGTCTCGGGATGCCACTATACAATACCAAGGGGCTAGTTGAAGTGAGGATTCAGGAGATTCGTGCCCTGAGTTCGGAGGAGCTTAGAAAGCAGCTTGAAGAGTCTTATCAGGAACTGTTCAATCTGAGATTTCGCCTCGCTACCAAACAGCTTGTGAATCAGCACGAGATTCGTAATGTGAGGAAGAGGGTCGCGAGGATTAAGACTATCTTGAGGGAAAGGGAGCCTTTAGGGGGGTAGTGCTTTAATGGAAGAAGCTGGGAAGAGAAGGAAAACTAAACTGGGCTGTGTGGTCAGCGACAAAATGGATAAGACTGTGGTGGTGGCGGTGGAATCCTATAGACGTCACCCGATATATAAGAAAGCGGTGAGACGGATCAAGAAATTCAAGGCTCATGATGAGCAGAATGCTTGTCAAGAAGGCGATATGGTCAGGATTGAGGAAACCCGGCCCCTGTCCAAGGAGAAACACTGGCGGGTGGTGGAAGTAATATCCAAGGGTGAGGTGAGATGATTCAGACATATACCCGGGTGAAAGTGGCCGATAACACTGGAGCCAAGAGCATTATGTGTATCAATGTTCCTGGGGGAACGAGGAAGAGATATGCTCGTATCGGTGACATCATCGTGGCTTCGGTAAAAGAGGCGACTCCAGGCGGTGCGGTCAAAAAGGGTGATGTTGTTCGCGCTGTGGTAGTGCGCACCGCAAAGTCCTATCGCCGCTCCGATGGTTCCTATATCAGGTTTGATGAGAATGCAGCGGTAATCCTCACCGATAAGAATGATCCTAAAGGGACTCGTATCTTCGGTCCGGTTGCAAGGGAGCTTAGAGAGAAGAACTTTATGAAGATCCTCTCATTAGCTCGGGAGGTGCTGTGAGGCGTTAAAATGAAGATAAGAAGGGACGATACAGTGCTGGTGATTGCGGGAAAGGATAAAGGGAAGACTGGGAAAGTGAGGCAGTCCTTTCCTACAGAGGGCCGGGTGATTGTGGATGGCGTCAACTTAGTGAAGCGTCATATGAGACCGCGGGGAACTGTGAGGCAAGCGGGCATCATTGAGCGCGAGGCCCCAATCTATATTTCCAATGTGATGCTCATTTGCACCAAGTGCAGCCATCCCATCCGTATAGGATTTCGCTCCTTGGAAGATGGCACTAAGGTGAGGGTGTGCCGCCGCTGTGGCGAGGTGATCGATTGACGTTACGGCTGAAGGATAGATATCAAAAAGAGGTAATTCCTGCCTTAGTGGCGGAATTTGGGTATAAGAATGTGATGCAGGTGCCTCGCTTGGAGAAGATTGTGGTCAATATCGGCCTTGGGGAGGCGACCAAGAACCCCCACGCTCTGGAGGCAGCGGAAAGGGACCTGGCTGCCATCACCGGACAGCACCCGGTGATCACTAGGGCGAAAAGCTCCATCTCCAGTTTCAAGCTGCGTAAGGGGATGTCCATTGGAATGATGGTAACCTTGCGGGGGAAGCGAATGTATGATTTCTTGGACAAGCTGGTGAACGCTACCCTGCCACGTACTCGTGACTTTCAGGGGACGCCGAGAAACTCCTTCGATGGCAGAGGCAATTACACCCTGGGATTAAGAGAGCAGATTATCTTCCCTGAGATCGAATATGACAAGGTGGACAAGGCTCGGGGACTGGAGATATCTATTGTTACTACGGCGCAAAACAACGATGAAGGCGGGAGGCTTCTTGAGCTTCTGGGCATGCCCTTTGCAAGTGGGTAGAGATAACTGAGGAAATCGCTTTACTTGTCGGGGCTTTTACATAATGGCCACAAGAACGAAAGGGAAAGATGGCGAAAGTTTCTAAGATTGTGAAGTCCAGGCGCCCTCCTAAATATAGGGTGCAGCAGAAGAATCGCTGTAGCCGCTGTGGCCGGCCGCGGGCTTATATCCGCTACTTTGGGCTGTGTCGCATTTGCTTCAGGCAGCTTGCCCTTGAAGGGAAGCTACCTGGGGTGAGGAAGTCTAGCTGGTAGAGGTGAAGGGATGGTTACCGACCCGATCGCTGACATGTTAACCCGAATACGCAACGCAATCCTTGCCAGGCACGGCTTTGTGCTTGTGCCCGCTTCGAGGATGAAGGCCTCCATCGCCAAGATCCTTAAGGATGAGGGCTTTATCAGGGATTATGAGGTCTTGAGGGGGAAGCCACAGCGGATGATAAAGATATATCTCAAGTATCTAGACAAGAAGGAACCTGCGCTCAACGGCCTAAAGCGGGTGTCCAGGCCCGGGCTCAGGATATACGTGGGGCGGTCGGAGATTCCCCGAGTCTATGGAGGGCTTGGCATTTCTATTGTCTCCACCCCCAAGGGGGTAATGACAGGTCAGCAGGCGTGGCGCCAGAGGGTTGGCGGCGAGCTGCTTTGTTACATATGGTGAAGGAGATATAATGTCCCGAATAGGAAGGATGCCCATCCACTTACCTCCAGGGGTTGAGGTTAAGATAAAAGGGTCCGAGGTGACGGTGAAGGGACCCAAGGGAGAGCTTTCTCGCTCCTTTAACCCGGCAATCTCTATTTCTTTGAACGACGGCATTATCATGGTCTCTCGGCCCAGCGACAATCGAATTCATCGCTCGCTTCACGGTTTGACGAGGAGCATTCTAGCCAACATGGTGGAGGGAGTAAGTAAGGGTTTTCGGAAGGAGTTGGAGCTTGTTGGTGTTGGCTATCGGGCGCAGAAGGCAGGAGACAAGGTAGTACTTGAAGTAGGTTATTCCCACCCAGTGGAGGTTTTCTCTCCCCCAGAGGTAGTGGTTGAGGTGATAGGGACACAGCGGCTTGCTGTCGAGGGGATCGAAAAAGAATTGGTGGGCGATGTGGCGGCGAAGATTCGCGCTGTAAGACCTCCGGATCACTATAAAGGTAAAGGGATAAGATATGCCGGGGAGGTGGTACGCCTCAAGCCAGGTAAATCTGGAAAGGTGGGTGCCAAGAGATAATGGTGCGGAGGAAGGATACCAGAACACCACGAATAAGAAGGCATGACCGGGTGAGGAAGAAGGTTTCAGGCACGCAGGAAAGGCCTCGTTTGTGTGTTTTTCGTAGCTTGAATCATACATATGCTCAGGTACTGGATGATATCGCCGGTCATACTATTGTCTCTGCATCAACCTTGGACGGAAGAATAAGGTCAGAGGTAGAGGGGAAGCGGAAGACCGAAGCGGCGAGGCTTGTAGGTGCTTTAGTGGCTGAGCGCGCTTTGCAGCAGGGAGTGACTACGGTAGTGTTTGATCGAGGCGGGTATAAGTATCACGGTAGGGTGAAAGCCCTGGTTGAGGCTGCTAGAGAGGCAGGTCTGGTGTTTTAGATGGATAATATCGATAACGGTGAGTTGGAGTTAACAGAGAAACTCATCGACATAAGGCGGGTAGCCAAGGTGGTGAAAGGGGGAAAGCGATTTAGGTTTACCGCTTTGGTTGTCGTTGGTGATGGCCAGGGAACTGTCGGCGCTGGATTGGGCAAAGCCAAAGAGATACCTGAGGCAATTCGAAAAGCAGGCGCCATCGCCCGAAAGGAACTGATCAAGGTACCGATGAAGGATACCACCATCCCTTATGAGATAGTGGCCAAGTATGGTGCAGCAAAGGTTCTGCTTAAGCCGGCAGCACCAGGAACAGGGTTGATAGCCGGTGGTGGAGTGCGCGCAGTGCTTGAGGTTGCAGGGATCAGTGACATCCTGACCAAGTCCCTTGGCAGTTCCAATGCAATGAATGTGGTGAGGGCTACAATGGAGGCCCTCAGTATGCTAAAGGACCCTCAGCAGGAGTTGGCAAGGCGACATGCAAAACCGTTGGATAGTATTGAGGGGGTACCCATTGTCTAAACTGAAGGTCACATGGGTAAAAAGCGGTATTGGCTATCCAAAGGATCAGAAGAGGACGATCAAGGCTTTGGGTTTTCGTCGCTTGAACCAGACCATCGAGCATGATGACTCGCCATCGATCCAGGGCATGGTCCACAAAGTAAGGCACTTGGTTAAGGTGGAGGAGAGCAGTGAGGCAGAATGAGCTAGCATCACCTCCAGGGGCGAGACACAAGAAAAGAAGGATCGGGCGAGGTCTTGGCAGCGGTCAGGGTAGGACCGCAGGGAAGGGCACTAAGGGGCAGAAGGCGCGTTCGGGGTATAGTATGCGCCCTGGCTTTGAGGGAGGGCAGCTTCCCCTGATAAAGCGCTTGCCTGAGAAGAGAGGCTTCACTAATATCTTCAGGACAGAGTATGCTATTGTCAAGGTAGGCAGTCTCAACCGTTTTGAGGGCGAGGTGACACCCCAGAGATTGGTGGAAGAAAGGTTGGTCAAGTCGCTTAAGAAGCCAATAAAGATCCTTGGCGATGGCGAGTTGGAGAAACCACTCATCGTGAAGGCAGATAAGTTCACTCAAACGGCAAGGAGAAAGATCGAGGCAGCCGGGGGAAAAGCGGAGGAGAGTAGTAGTGACTCAAGGGCGTAAGGAGACCAGACCGGGGTTGATTCAAGCGATGATCGATGCCTTTGGTCAGGCTGACCTGAGGTGGAAGATCTTGCTCACCCTGGGACTTCTGGCTGTTTTCCGCTTCGTTGCCCATGTCCCCGTGCCTGGGGCTGATGCGGAAGCTATGCGCCAGCTCCTGGAACAAGGCCAGGGTTTTGGTCCCTTGTTGGGCATGGTGGACCTGTTCAGTGGCGGGGCGATGAGACAGGTGAGCGTTGCTGCCATGGGGGTCTACCCATATATCACGGCGGTGATCATCATGCAACTCCTGGTGCCGGTGATCCCTCGCCTTCAGGCAATAGCCAGAGAAGGGGAAGCAGGGAGAGCCAAGATCAACCAGTATACTCACTGGTTAACTGTTCCGTTAGCTGCTCTCTCGGCTTATGGCAACTTGATGGTGCTTCAGGGGTATGGGGTTGTTAGCAATGTTGGTCTCTCGGGGCCAAACCTGCTTCCCACTGCTGCTATGGTGCTGGCGATGACTGCAGGGACGATGTTCCTGGTCTGGCTGGGGGAGCTGATCACCGAATATGGCATCGGCAATGGTATCTCCCTGATAATCTTTGGTGGCATTGTCTGCACCTTGCCAGATATGATCGGACGCGGCTACCTGGCTAGGGGGAACATGGGGGGACTAATTATTTTTATCCTATTCGCTCTAGCTGTTGTGATAACCATCGTTATTTTCACAGAGGCTCATCGACGCATCCCAGTTCAATATGCCAGGAGCCTGTTTCGCGGCGGGCGAATGTATCGGCAATCGGGCTCTACCCATATCCCGATGCGGGTGAATTCGTCAGGGATGATTCCATTGATCTTCGCCATGGCGTTGATCATGTTCCCTGGGGTGATCGCTAGCTTCTTCGCTAGTCCACCGGGTCTGGCTCCTAACTTTGCTAACTCCATTCAGAATCTGTTTGCCCCCACGCACTGGTTTTATTGGGGGGCATTCTTCTTTCTGGCGGTCGGCTTTACCTTCTTCTACAGCATGATAATCTTCCAGCAGCAAAACCTGGCGGAGACATTGCAGCGTCAGGGCGCTTTCGTACCAGGCATTCGTCCCGGTAAGGCCACAGACCAATTCCTCAATCGGGTGCTTACCAGGATCACATGGGGTGGTGCTCTTTTCTTGGGCGCTATTGCGGTATCGCCCTACATTATTCAAAATATAACCAATGTTCAGGTTTTGGTTCTCCCAGCTATTGGCTTGCTAATCGTGGTTGGCGTTGCTCTGGACACCATGAGGCAACTGGAGGCTCAGCTTTTGATGCGCCGCTACGAAGGCTTTCTCAAATAAACACTTATGGGCGGTTGCCCTTTAACGAATTATGGCTGCGAAGCAGGTTGGAAATAGGTTGTGCCAGATACCGTTCGTGGTCCTTCTGTGGAAGGATGTCGAACCATGAACGGCCCTTCGACAGGCTCAGGGTGAACAGAATAAATCTGTTTTTCGGAACAAGTTATTTAAAGGAGGTTTGGAATTGCGTTTTGTGTTCTTGGGTGCACCGGGCTCGGGGAAGGGAACTCAGGCTGGTGTTATATCGCAAAGGTTGGGCATCGCTCATGTTGCTACTGGTGACCTTTTTAGGGAAGCGGTGAGTAAAGGGGGTGAGTTGGGGCGGGAGGCGAAAACCTATATGGAGAAAGGGCTTCTTGTTCCTGATGAGATAACTATCAGGATGCTTTTAGAACGCATTGTAGCCCCCGATTGTAGGAAAGGTTACATCCTCGACGGCTTCCCCAGGACACTGGAACAGGCAAGGGCACTGGATCTGGCGCTTGCGGAAAGAGAGGAGGCTGTGGGGAGAGTGCTCTACATCAAGGTCTCCACAGAGGAGCTAGTAAGGCGGCTGAGCGGTCGGCTTATCTGCCGAGACTGCCAGACACCTTACCACCAGGTAGCCTCCCCACCCAAGGTGGCTGGGAAGTGTGACCAGTGCGGAGGAGAGCTTTATCAGCGTCCTGACGACAACCCAGAGACGGTGAGAAAGAGGCTTGATGTCTATTTTGCTGAGACGGCACCTCTTATCGACCATTACAAAGAAGCGGGCAGACTGGTAGAGATTGACGGGGAGGGTGATATAGAGAAGATCGGTCAGGAGGCTATCACTACCCTCACCAAGGATTGAAATGGGAATAATTATTAAATCGCCAGGTGAGATCGACATAATGCGCCGGGTAGGGAAGGTAGTGGCCACGATCCTCCATGAATTGGCGAGGAGGTGCAGGCCAGGCATGACAACTGGGGAGTTGGATGCAATTGCCGTTCATGAGCTTGAACGCTATGGCGCCACTTCTTCATTCTTGGGTTATCGTGGCTTCCCCGCTAGCTTGTGTGTGTCGGTGAATGATGAGTTGGTTCATGGCATTCCGGGGAAGCGGGTGCTTTGTGAAGGAGATATTGTCTCCCTCGATTTCGCCGCGGCCTTAGATGGCTTTCATGGTGATGCGGCGCTCACTGTTGGTGTGGGGAAGATTAGCCCACAAGCACGGGCACTAATTGAAGCTGCAAAGGGAGCGCTAGACGCAGGTATCGCTGTTGCCTGTAGTGGCGCTCACCTTGGAGATATCTCGGCGGCAATCCAGTCCTTTGCTGAAGATAGGGGGTTCTCAGTGGTGCGGGAGTATGTGGGGCATGGTATTGGGAGGGAGATGCACGAAGAACCACAGGTGCCCAATTTTGGTTCCCCAGGGCGAGGGCCACTTCTTCAAGAGGGGATGACACTAGCCCTTGAGCCCATGTTGAATGTTGGGGGATGGCGCACAAAAGTAGCTGATGACCATTGGACCGTCACTACCGCCGATGGTAGTCTTTGTGCTCACTTTGAGCATACAATAGCTATTGCAAATGGTGAAGCTGAAATACTGACCGGGGTTGACCAGTAGGAACTAGATTATGGCTAAGAAAGAAAAAATTGAGGTTGAGGGAACAGTACTTGAGCCCCTGCCTAACACTATGTTCCGTGTCGAGCTAGCGAATGGGCATAAGGTGCTGGCTCACATATCGGGTAAGATGAGGATGCACTACATCAGGATCCTTCGTGGCGATAGGGTATTGGTGGAGCTATCTCCCTATGACCTGACTAGAGGCAGAATAACTTACCGTCTTTAGATCGGGGGATTCTTTAAGTGTGGGATGAGGAGAGAAACAAATGAAAGTTCAGGCTTCGGTTAAGCGGCGATGTGAAAAGTGTAAGGTAGTACGACGAAAGGGCGTTGTCCGGATAATCTGCCAGAATCCGAGACACAATCAAAGGCAGGGATAGTTTTATCACTAATTTACAATAGCGCACACATTGTAATCAAGACAAAAGGGGAGAGAAGAAAGTGGCAAGAATAGCAGGGGTAGACCTTCCCAAGGGTAAGCGAATCGAGATTGGGTTGTGTTACATATATGGTATTGGCCCCTCTTTGAGCAATAGGATTCTTAACCAAACTGGGGTTGACCCCGATATTAAGGTGAAGGACCTTAGCGAAGAGGAGGCTAGCCGCATCCGTGAGGCAATTGATCGGGAGTACAGGGTTGAAGGGGAACTGAGGCGGGAGGTCAATCTCAACATCAAGAGGCTAATCGAGATAGGCAGTTATCGCGGCATCAGGCATCGTCGGGGATTGCCTGTTCATGGACAGCGCACCAAAACCAATGCTCGGGCCAAAAGGGGTGCCCGTAAGACGGTAGCCGGGCGTCGGCGCACCGTGGCGAGGAAGTAAAGGAGAGCTATGGCAGATAAGAAGAAATCGAGAGGGGTCAAAAGGAGGGAGCGAAAGTCAATTCCTAAGGGGCTGGCTTTCATCCAAGCCACCTTCAATAACACCATCATCACCCTAACCGACCCTTCTGGCAATACCATTACCTGGGGGAGTTCAGGCACTGTTGGCTTCAAGGGTTCTCGTAAGGGGACTCCCTATGCAGCGCAGATGGCTGCCGAGCAAGCGGCGAGGCGTGGGATGGAACATGGGCTAAGGCAGGTTGAGGTCTATGTGAAGGGACCGGGAAGTGGTCGTGAAGCGGCAATTCGCTCGCTCCAGGCGGCTGGGCTCACTATAACGGGAATCAGGGATGTAACCCCCATCCCCCATAATGGATGCCGCCCCAAGAAGAGGAGAAGGGTGTGAGCAAAGCTTTCAGCAGAAAGGAGCCTATTCATGAAATCTGAAGCCAGCGAGCTCAGGGCGAGGAATTTCGGCGATATCCTAGGCGAGACCTTTAGAATTTATGGCAGGAACTTCCTACGGCTAGTGGCTATTGTGGCCATCATAATCATAGTTCTAGCCGTTATTTGGGGTATTGTCGGGTGGACTATTTTCGGAGCTCTTCAGATAACAATCCCTACTGATATGGCATGGGAGGAATTTCCATTAGGCCTATTCATTCTGGGAATGATAATAACTTTAGTAGCATCTATCCTTCTGTACCCCCTGATGTATGGTGCTGTGATTCATGCGGTATCGGAGCAGAACTTCAGGCCACCAGGCATCGGCCGGGCTTATCGGTATGCCTGGCGAAAGATAGGAGCGCTAATCGGGGCTTCGATTCTTGCCGGGCTTGCAGTTTTGGCTATGGCCATAACCATAATTGGCATCCCCTTCGCCATCTACTTCGGGGTCAGGTGGGCTTTTATCTGGCAGGCGGCGCTACTGAAGGGCTTCGGCCCAACGGGTGCCCTCTCCCACAGCTCGGCCCTGGTCAAGGGCAATTGGTGGCGGGTGTTTGGTATTGTGCTTGTACTCTGTATCATCGTAGGGGTAATCAGCGCCATTTTGGGAATGATACCGATAGTGGGGTCAGCAATCGGGTCGATTTTATCAATCCCCATCGCTATAGTTGGTGCCACCCTGCTTTACTACGACTTGCGTCTCAAAAAGGAAGGCTATAACCTAGGGGTGATGGCAGGGGAGATAGGCATTTCCCCTGGGGCAAGCGTGGACTAGTTTGAAAAATTCGAAAAGGGAGTAGGACGAAAAAAATGGCTCGATACACAGGTCCCGCTTGCCGGCTGTGTCGGAGGCTGGGCGAGAAGTTGATGCTCAAAGGGGAGCGGTGCACCACCCAGAAGTGTGCTCTGGAGCGGCGCAAGATGCCCCCCGGCCAACAGCGCCTTAAGAGGCGGCGAAGGAAAATGTCCGACCGTGGCCTCCAGCTAATGGAGAAGCAGAAGGCCAGACGTAGCTATGGCGTCCTGGAGAGGCAGTTCCGCCGGCATTTCGCTGAAGCGGAGAGAAGCCCTGGCATTACAGGAGAAAACCTGTTACGTATACTGGAGATGAGACTTGATAATGTGGTATATCGCCTCGGCTTCGCTGATTCACGAAGGCAAGCCCGTCAGATAGTGTGCCATAGACACATCACCCTCAACGAGCGTAGAACGGATATTCCTTCATGTGCCGTTAAGTCTGGTGATGTTATCGCGTGGAGGGAAGGGAGCACTGGGACAGAGTATTATAAGATGGTGGTTGAGCGGATCCAGGACAAGATAGTTCCCAGTTGGCTAAGTCTGGATCGGGAAAACCTTCGTGGTCAAGTCCTAACTCCGCCCAGCCGCAGTGACGTCGACATTAGGCTCGATGAAAAATCCATTGTAGAGTATTACTCTAGATAGTTTCTTGGAGGTAGTAAGTTGTCTGAAGTCTTGATGCCTTGTGTGGAATGTCAGGAAATTTCAGAGAAATATGGCCGGTTTGTTGCCGAGCCTTTAGAGAGAGGCTTTGGTAACACTATGGGGAATGCTATGAGGAGGGTACTCTTAAGTTCTCTTTCCGGTGCTGCAGTAACATGGGTCAGGATCGAGGGGGTGCAGCACGAGTTCTCCGTTATACCACATGTGAAAGAGGACATCATAGAATTTCTGTTGAATGTTAAGGCATTGAGGCTTCGCCCGCTCACCTCAGGGGAGGGCAGGATGACCTTGGAGGCTAGGGGTGAAGGGCGTGTCTGTGCTGGCGATATTGACCCCTCCGCTGATTTTGAGATAGTGAATCCCGATCTCCACATGGCTACACTGGATTCCCCCGATGCTGAGCTGATTGTTGAGTTCAATGTGGAGCAGGGAAAGGGATATCTGCCCGCTGGTCATGGCGATGGCCTACCTATAGGGGTAATTCCCGTAGATGCCATATTCTCTCCGATTCGCAAAGTTAACTATACTTTGGAGCATACCCGCGTGGGGCAGGTGACCAGCTATGAGAGGCTGATCCTTGAGGTGTGGACCGATGGAACTGTATCGCCTATTGATGCGGTGAGCCAAGCGGCCCAGGTATTGGTGGAAAAGATTCACCTTTTCTACGATCTTGCTTATCGTCGTGAGTGGGTGATGGAAAAACTTGGTCTCCCCGTCCAGTCGGAGAAATATAATACGCCTATTGAGCAACTCAGCCTCTCCGTGCGTACCTTTAACTGCCTTAAGAGGGCTGGGATCACTAAGGTAGGGGAGCTGTTGGAGTACAGCGACGAGGAATTGCTCAAAATAAAGAACTTGGGAGAGAAGGCGCTTGAGGAGGTTCGTAGTCAGCTCAAGGAGATGGGCTTTGTCTCAGAGGAAGAGAGTCTTGGCGAGGAAGCAACTTTGGAAGAGGTAGGAGAGGAGGATCTAGAATGAGGCATCAAGTTGCTGGTCGAAGGCTTTCTCGGCCGACAGACCATAGGATTTTGATGTATCGAAATCTTGTAACCGACCTTCTAAGATATGAAAAGATTGTGACTACCGAGGCCAAAGCAAAAGAGGTTCGGAGTATGGCGGAGAGGATAATCACACTAGGCAAGGATGGCAGCCTGCGTGCCCGCCGTCAGGCACTGGCCTTTGTAATAGATGAAAAGGTGGTGGCAAAGTTGTTCGATGAGCTTGCCTCTAGTTATGCTCAACGGTCAGGTGGCTATACTCGCATCACTAAGCTTGGGCCTCGCCTGGGCGATGCGGCACCTATGGTGCAGCTAGAATTGGTGAAGTAGTGGCTATTATGGAGATCAGGAAGATCGCACTTATCATGGAATATGAGGGCACTAGATACCATGGATTTCAAATCCAGACTAACGTGTCTACTATTCAGGGCGAGATTGAGCGTGCCCTGATGAAGATTACTGGACAGCGGATCCGCATCGCAAGTGCCAGTCGCACCGATGAAGGGGTTCACGCCAAAGGACAGGTGGTCTCCTTTCGCACTGACTCACGCATTTTGCCAGAGATCTTTTTAAGGGCATTGAACCATTACTTGCCGGAGGATATCGCTGTTAGAGAAGCATTCTGTGTGAGGGATAACTTCGATGCCAGGAGGGATGCTCTCAGCAGGGAGTACTGCTACCACCTGCTTAATAGGGCTACCCTTTCCCCTCTCCTGCGGAGGAGCGCTTATTTTGTGTCCAGGCCACTGGATATCGAGGCGATGAATGATGCCTGCCAGGCTCTCTTGGGAACACATGATTTTCTTCCTTTTGCCAGCTCTCTGGACGGTAGAAAGAATACGGTGCGTACAGTTTACAGGGCGGAGGTGGCGAGAGAGGGTGATCTAGTGACGTTCTATATGGTGGCCAATTCCTTTCTCCCCCATCAGGTGCGCAATACCACAGGCGCTCTGATGAAGGTGGGGCTGGGGAAAAGCGATGTAGCAGCCTTTCGTGAGATCTTGCGGTCAAGAAAGACCTCTACTGCGGGGCCAGCACTTCCTCCTCATGGGCTATGTCTTTTGAAGGTAAATTACCCTGAGGGCATTAAATGAAAACCTATACCGTCAAATCATCAGATATTGCACCCCAGTGGCATGTCATCGATGCCTCAGGAAGGACCCTGGGCAGGTTAGCGTCAGAGGTGGCTATTCTCCTCATGGGCAAGCACAAGCCCATTTATACCCCTCACCTGAACACCGGCGACTTCGTCGTGGTGACAAATGCGGCGAAGGTCAGAGTAACCGGTAAGAAGGCTCAGCAGAAAGTTTACTATCGGCATTCTGGATACCCTGGTGGACTTAGAAGCACCACTTTTGATAAAATGATGGAGACCCATCCCACTCGCGCCATCGAATATGCAGTGAAGGGGATGCTTCCCAAGAATCGGCTGGGTCGAGATATGCTGAGGCGGCTTAAGGTCTATTCGGGGGATACTCACCCCCATCAGGCCCAGGTGGGGAAACCTACAGAAGGAGGTGCTAGTTGAGCGATAAAGGTTACTTTTACGGTCTTGGTAGAAGGAAGTCCGCAGTGGCCAAGGTGAGGCTTTATCCTGGGGAGGGTCCCATTCTAGTCAATGGCAAGCCCTTTGATGAGCTATTCGTTCAGGAGAGACACAAGAGAGCAATCTTGGAGCCTCTAATGGTTACCAATAACTTGAACAATCTTAATGCTACTGTCAAGGTGGCAGGGAGTGGTACCTCTGGGCAAGCTGGAGCGATCCGTCATGGCATCGCTCGCGCCTTGGTGGTGATGGATGAGAACCTGAAGCCGATATTGCGCAGCTATGGCTTCTTGACCCGAGATGCTCGAATGAAAGAACGAAAGAAATACGGCCTCATTCGCGCTCGCAAAAGACAGCAATACACCAAGAGGTAGGATTTCAGACCTTAGGCAATCCCAGCCCCCTCTGGGCGATAATATTTCGTTGGATTTCACTGGTTCCGGCGGCAATCGTCATGTCGTTTGCACTCAGATACATATCTGCAGCCCTCCCGTTTAGGAACGCCTGCTTGGAGCCCAAACTCAGTTGCCCATAGAGTCCCATCATCTGCGTCCCAACATTGGCCACCCTCTGAAGTAACTCCGAGCCGAATGCCTTTATCATAGCGCCCTCAACACCGGGGATTTCTCCTTTGGTTTGCTGCCAGATAACTCGATAGCCTAACACGCGGGCAGCATCGACCTCAATGGCAAGCTGTGCCAGTCGTTGCTTAATTAAGGGGTCCTTTCCCAGGGGCTTCCCATTAATCGTGGTCTGCTTGGCAAATTCTATGAGGTCATCAAGGCTTCGGCGGGCGTCTGCCGCTATCTCAATGCCAAGGGTTCTCTCAAAGGATAAGGCAATCATTGAATGATACCAACCGCGGTTCTCCTCCCCTATCAGATTCGCTTTGGGGACGTGGACGTCATCGAAGAAGATCTCGTTAAAGTAATGATGACCAGCCAGGTTTATCAGAGGACGTATCGTGATACCTGGGGTTTTCATATCGACAAGTAAAAGGCTGATGCCCCTATGTTTTGGTGCCTCAGGGTCGGTCCTTACCAGCAGCCAGCCCCAATCAGCTATATGGCCAGCACTTGTCCACACCTTTTGCCCATTGACAATGTATTCGTCGCCGTGAGCAACAGCACGGCATTGCAGAGCGGCCATGTCTGAGCCAGCCTCGGGCTCGCTATACATGGTGCACCACCATCTTTCCCCCGCAGCCAGCGGTGGTAGATGCTCCTTTTTCTGCTCCTCTGTGCCCAGAAGTAGCAGGGTAGGGCCAACCCAGGATATCCCGCCAACACCCATGTCCGTGCCTGGTACTCGGTGGTAAGCTGACTCCTCTTTGAAGATCATGTGCTTGATGGGAGAAACCCCCAGCCCACCGTACTCTTCAGGCCAGTTCATTGCCAGCCACTTTTTTGCCCCCAGCTTCCTCGCCATCTGTCTGGCAAATTCGAAGTTTCCCGCGTCAAACTGACTCTCCCCTCCCGCCCCATAATCTGGGGGCATCTCCTCCTTTACAAACTGTAGCACCTCCTGTCGGAACGCTTCCTCCTCTGGAGTGAACTTAAAGTCCATGTTGTCTCCTTTCCAAAGAACTTAATGGGTGGTTTATTCTAGCACTAAATCTTGACCTTAGCAAGCCGTCTCTTCAGGTAATCGATGGCGGCTACAGTGGAGGGATCAACGCCGTTAAGCAAAGCAAGGAAGTAGCTGACATAGTCCCCGAAGAGAACGGTGCTCATTATCTGGGCCAAGGGACTCTCCCCCTTGGCATCGGCAACTTCGTGGGGGATCCTGGCATCGGTGAGGAGCTCGGCAGTGACCTCGTACCGCACAAGGATGCGGGGGTGAAGCGTGGGCGAGCGCAGCATGACCACAAACCCCTTTTTTGATAGCCACGAGGGAAATCCATAGCCGACTACAGCATTATGGTTCAGCTCAGACAAGGACTCGGAGAAGGCACAGGTCTTGCTGTTCTCGTTGAATTGTGTCTTCCAGCGGAAGGCTACTTTGGACAGGATGCCTGCCCCGTAGATTATTATCAAACGTCCCCAAAGCTTAGTCGCTAGCTGTTTCGCCAGGTTGGTCTCCAGCGGAACATCCTTGTCAAATCTTGCCGTGAGTTCTCCAAGAATCCGTATCGTCTCATCTATATCTTTCGACTGAATGGAGATAATGCCCAGGCTTTGAAAAAGCCCCAGGAGCGAAAAGAAGCTGTAGCCGAAGGCGGCTCGGGGCTCCGCGGCATATTCAAAGCAGAATGCAGGCACACTGCTTTCATCGGCGAGGGCATTTAGCTTGCCCCCGGTAGTGATCGCCAGCTTCTTGGCCGGCGTCTTCAGCGCTTGGGAGAAAGAGGATAAAGTCTCCTCGGTATTACCTGAATAGCTTGAGGCGATGACCAGAGTCCGCTCATTGACCAGTGGGGGTAGATCGTAGTCCCGGTGCACCAGGATAGGTATCTTAGCCTCGTCTAGCGTGAGGCTGCGTAGCAGGTCGCCACCGATAGCAGAGCCCCCCATTCCCAGGATAACTGCCCTGTCCACGCTGGAGTAATCTGAGGGCAACGGGAAGTTCATTGCGCTCCGCCACGCATCGCTGCATTGATGAGGCATCTCACCAATTCGCTTTAACATATTTGAAGGATCGAACTTACTATAGACCTTGGGGTCATCGAGATTTATCATGAGCTAAAACCCCGTCATTTTTCTTCCCTCAGCAAGCAGCCTCTTGACACGCTGGGGGCTGTCGCTCTCGGCGTAGATGCGAAGGAGGGGCTCCGTTCCCGAAAAGCGGATGAGCAGCCAGCTATGATCTGCCAGCAAAAAGCGGAAGCCATCTTTGGTGCTCACCTCTTCGACACTCGTGTTATCGATGTGGCTGGGTATATACTCTGAAAGGCGGTCATTGATTGCTTGGCGCTCTGTCGAGGGGAACTCAATATCTACGCGGTCATAATGATGAGGGCCCACCTTGCTATAGAGGTAATCTACTAGTTGGGAAGGGCTCTTTTGCTGCCTGATCATTAGGTCGAGGAAGAAGAGTCCAGAGAGGATGCCATCTCGCTCCGGGATGTGACCGCGGAAGGCGTAGCCACCGCTCTCCTCACCTCCGATCAACGCATCCTCGGCGATCATCTTTGGCGCTACATGCTTGAAGCCAACAGATGTTTCGTAAACTGGCACGCCATAAAGCTCTCCCAATCGGTAGAGCATACCAGTTGATGTTATTGTCTTTATGATGGCGCCCCGCTGGCCACAAACCTCTAAGAGGTAAAGGGTAAGTAGAGCGAAGACCTGAAGCGTGGTGAGAAAGTTCCCTTTCTCGTCTACAATGCCTATGCGGTCGGCATCTCCATCAGTGGCTAGCCCGATGCTGGCCCCGCATTCTTTTACTGTAGCGCAAAGCTCAGCCAGGTTTGATGCTATAGGCTCGGGCTGGATGCCTGGGAAAAGGGGGTTTCTTTCCGCGTGGATTTCGATGACCTCAGTGTTACCCCCTCCAAGGATACTGCTAAAATACCCTGCTCCTACCCCGTACATCGAGTCCACGACAACCTTTAGCCCGCTGTTGCGCAGCCTTTCTAGGTCGACCAACTCTCCTATATGACGAAGATAGGGGGGGAGGGGATTGAACCACTCCACCATCCCGTCCTTTAGTGCTTGGTCCAGCGGCATCCGCGCTACCTTGCCATGAGCCTCAATCTGAGAAATATACTTTTCAAGCTGGGCGAGTACCTGTGGAAAAGCGCTGGATGCTTCTTCCCCCTTGTATTTGAAGCCATTCCATGACCCAGGATTGTGGCTGGCGGTGATGATGACTGCTCCGCCAGCGTCTTGCACCAAAATGGCGTAACTAACTATTGGGGTGGGGGTAGCCTCTTGACAGAGGTAAACCTTGATTCCGTTAGCGGCGGTGACCTCGGCGACTGCGGCAGCGAAGTCCTCAGATGCAAATCTGGTATCATAGCCCACAACGAGGCCGCGATGGGCTAGACCAGCGTCTTTAAGGTAATCGGCCACGCCTTGGGCGCAGAACCGCACGTTTTCAAAGGTGAAATCCTCGGCGATGACCCCCCGCCAGCCATCGGTGCCAAACTTAATGGCGTAGCTCATCCTACCTCCGCCATAAGCTTTCTCACTTGCTTTACAACCTCGGCAGCGACCTGCAGTGCCCCTTCAGCATCCTCTTTGTCGAAAACTTCGCTAGGTATTCCACCGGGCAAGCCATTGGGATAGCGAGTTGGCAAGTAAAAGCGATCCAGCTTTCCCGCTTTGGAACGAATGGGGGTAAAGCTAGGTTCATAGGTTTCACAGCGTTGAATCAGTTCGGCAACTGAGTGTCCTAAAACCGGCCGCTCCCCCTTGGCCAAAAGGAAGCCATTGAGAGCCTTCCCCGCTGTTTGCTGGGCGTTAAAGCATGCAGCGGCATAGAACCCTCCGTCAAAGTTGTAGCTAGGATCGTGCTCCGCCTGCCTAAACCAGCGCTCACCCTCCTTTTGAGGGTCTTTCATAGACCACCATCCCCTCTTGCAAAACCTTCTCTATAAAGGGATTTCCTTCTTGGCGCATGCGCTCAAGCTCATCGGGTGTATAGACTAAGACATCGATGGCACGAGCAGGTTGCAGAACCTCGTATACTGAAGCTATACGGTCCAAAAAACGCTGCTCTGTCTCCTTGATAATGACAAGGTCGATGTCGCTACACGGGTCATCTTCCCCGCGGGCCCTAGAACCAAAAGGGATCACCTTTTCAGGGTCATATCTCCTCAGTGAGGCAATGATCTCCTCGATAACCTCATCAGCCACATCTAAACCCTCTCTCGCCAGTAGTCCAGGAGGTCTCTCAGTGTCTTATCGAAGGTGATCTGAGGCGCCCATCCGGTAAGCTTGCGAAACCTTGTGGAATCACAAATGAGCACCTTAACGTCGGAAGGGCGGAGCCGGGCATGATCCACCTCGACTTCGATATCCACATTGCTCATCCCCAGAAGCATATCCAGCATCTCCCTCACCTCTCTTCCTATGCCACTACCGATGTTATAAACCTCCCCGGGGGTGCCCATTTCTGTTACCAGCCAATACGCTTTGATAACATCACGCACGTCGGACCAGTCTCGTACACTGGAGAGGTCACCAACATAGAGCACTGGGGGCTTAAGCCCCTTCTCGACCTCAACGATCTGCTTCGCCAAGTTGGAGGTGACAAAAACCTCCCCCCTCCTTGGCCCCTCATGGTTGAACGCCCGCGTAATAACGGTTTTCAGTCCGTAGCTCCTGAAGTATTGATAGGCTAGCATCTCCTGGGTCGCCTTACTCACCCCGTAAGGGCTTAACGGGCGAAGGGGATTGGTCTCTCTTACCGGTAGCTCGTCGGGTAGCACAAGGCCATACTCCTCGGATGAGCCTGCAATATGTATTATGGGATCAATCCCCGCTGAACGCACTGCCTCCAGGAGGTTCACCTCTCCAATGATATTTGTGTGGAGGGTTTCTGCAGGGGCACCCCATGAGGCGTGGACATAGCTTTGGGCAGCAAGATGGAAGATGCGGTCCGGTTTCACCGCACCGATAACCCATTTCATGGAAAAGGAATCAGTTATGTCAGCCTCTATGAGGTTAAGTTTCGATGAATCGGTGCGCTCGTGCAGCATCGACTCAAAACCGCCGGTGATGATATTCACCTTCCCCGCTTTTTTCAGGTCATCGAGATTATCCACCCTGCTGCGCCATCGATAGGTGCCGTATACTTCCAAGCCTTCGATATTAAGCAAATATTCAGCAAGATGGCTACCTGCCATCCCGGTAACTCCAGTGATAAGTACACGCATGTTTATCTCCCTTAGAGGGCATTGGACAATTGAAAAAGAGGATTGTCTGCCCCAAGCGTAGTATCCCGCTCTATTCTCTTACCAGCTCCCACTACCACATTATCTCCAAGCACGGAGCCTTGCATAATCTGGCTTCGATCTCCTACGAATACGTTTTCGGCAATAACACACCCTCTCGCCGAAACCGCCTGACCAAGGCGGGTGTTTTTCCAGACGACAGCCCTGTCGATGAGGCTATCCGCTCCAATTTGGCAATTGGGGCCGATAACAGAGGGCCCCTTCACCTGCACCCTGGGTCCAATGACACAATTTGTGCCTATTATTAGTGGACCCTTAAGCTCGGCCTGAGAATGTATATCGCAGTCCCCATCAACCCGTATCCCTTTGCTAGGAAAGGATTTCGCTGTCTTTCCCCTGAGTAGGTCATAGTGAAGCTTTAGATATTTCTCATGGGAGCCAATATCGATCCAATATGCATCAGAGGGGTGGCTATAGACAGGCTCACCTGTCTCCACAAGCATGGGGAAAACTTCTCTTTCGAACGTGCAAAAGCTCTCGGCTGGTATCGATTCAAGGACTTCGGGCGCAATGATGTATGTGCCGGCGTTAATCATATTGGTGGTCGCTGCATCCGGGCTTGGCTTCTCTATAAAGCGCTCAACTCTGCTGTTGGCATCTGCCTCCACTACTCCATAGATGCTGGGATTCTCCACCGGAGTTAAGGCGATAGTTACCTTTGCCCCCATCTCCTGATGGAATTCCATCATTCGGGTAAGGTCGAGATCGGTAAAAATATCACCGTTGAATACAAAGAAGGTCTCGTCAAGGTGCTGCTCAATGTTTTTCACTGCCCCCGCTGTTCCTAGCGGCGGGTCTTCCATTACGTATGTTAGCCTTACTCCGAAGTCACTGCCATCACCAAAGTAGTTCTGAATATAGCCCGGGAGGTAACAAAGAGCCAGGATGATATCATCAATGTTATATCCCTTGAGGTAATCAATCATGTGCTCCAGGAATGGCCTATTCAAAATGGGTACCATAGACTTTGGTCTGTTAAGGGTAAGGGGGCGCAGCCTTGTACCCTCACCGCCAGCAAGGATTACTGCTTTCATCTTTTGTCTATCCCCATCACAATTCCATCGAGCCCCCTAGGGTTTGCCCCAACTTTACATCCGCTACTTTAGCTACTCAAAGTGCTTCCGTCAACTCCGCTCATCACTCAAGCCCTGCCTCAGCCCTGAGCACGGCTGCCTTATCAGTCTTCTCCCATGGGACATCTATGTCGGTGCGACCGAAATGGCCATAGGTGGCGGTTTGCTTGTAGATAGGGCGGCGTAACTGCATCGACTCAATTATGGCCCCTGGTCGAAGGTCGAAGTGCTTATCGATCAGGTTAACGATAACCTCATCATTGACCTTCCCTGTGCCGAAGGTCTCTATGCAGATGGAGAGGGGACGTGCTACTCCGATGGCATAAGAGACCTGGAGCTCAAGCCGATCGGCCAGGCCGGCGGCCACCACGTTCTTGGCGACATACCTTGCTGCATAGGCTGCGGAGCGATCTACTTTGGTGGGATCCTTTCCTGAGAAGCACCCGCCGCCGTGTCTGGCGATGCCGCCATAGGTGTCGACTAATATCTTTCGCCCGGTGAGCCCAGCATCACCCATTGGGCCCCCAACGACGAAGCGCCCCGTAGCGTTGACATAATACTTTGTTCTTTTATCCAATAAGGAAGCAGGGATCACCGCCTTGATCACATGCTCAATGATATCGCGCTGAATGACGTCTTGGCTGATCGCGGAGTCGTGTTGGGCGCCGATGACCACGCTGTCGACCCGCTGCGGGATCCCGTAGGAGTACTCCACTGTTACCTGAGACTTGCCATCGGGGCGGAGATACCGTAGGGTGCCGTCCTTTCTCACCTCAGCGAGGCGCTTGCATAGCTTGTGCGCTAGGGAGATGGTGAGAGGCATGAGTTCGGGTGTTTCGTTGCAGGCAAACCCCACCATCATCCCCTGGTCGCCGGCACCAAGGGTCTCTATCTCATTATCGGTTTCACTGCTCCTTACCTCAAGTGATTTGTTCACACCCATGGCGATATCCTTTGACTGCTCCTTGATGGAGACGATCACGCCGCAGGTATCGCAGTCAAATCCGTATTTGGCGCGAGTATAGCCCACTTCTCGCAGCACCTGGCGCACGATGGACTGTATCTCCACATAGCAGTCGGTGGTAATCTCTCCTATCACCACTACTAGTCCGGTGGTCACAGCGGTCTCGCATGCTACCCTCGCCATCGGGTCGCAGGTCAGTACATCATCGAGGATGGCATCGGAGATCTGGTCGCACAGCTTATCAGGATGCCCCTCGGTAACCGACTCCGAGGTGAGAAATATCGATGGTGCGCTCATAAAGGTTGTGGTCATTACTATCTCCTCTCTAATAGTGTGGCTTGACTAGCCATTGAAAATCTTGATAACATTTCCTTTGAGCGAAGAGCGCTTCCAGGGTGGAGAGTGAACCGTCGAAGTCGACGGCCCCGATTCACACCCGGTGGGTGCCGAAAGGCATGGAGTGTAAATCTCCCGCTCTCCGTTCTTTTGTTTCTATCCGCAAATATCTTGACAAAATATCTCATATCTCACGTATCAAGCATTCCCAACATCTACTTCCACTTTTCCCCATGCCTGTAAACGTTTGTCCATGTTGTGCCACATTATGCCACATCGTGCTACATCACACCATATATTTCCTCATATATTCTCCTGTTTGCTCACGTAGACGCTATTTGAAACTCGTAAAAACAAGTGTTATCCTTATGTTGCCGGGTGTGAAACGGCGCCGTCACTTTGGTGGTGGCAAAAAGAGCAGGTTGAGACCTGTTCTTTTTGTTTGCCTTTTGTTATGTTCCTGCCTCCCAGCTCCCCAGATATTTTCTTTGTTCCTTGGTGAGCGTATCGATAGTGATCCCCATGGAGGCTAGCTTCAATCTGCCAATCTCTTTGTCGATCTCTTTGGGCACGGGATAAACCATGGGCTCAGCTTTCTCTCTTTTTACCATATACTCTACACAGAGTGCCTGATTGGCAAAGCTCATATCCATAACGCTTGCTGGATGCCCCTCGGCAGCGGCGAGGTTAATCAGCCGACCCTCGGCGAGGAGGAAGATGTGCCGACCGTCGGGCAAGGTATATTCATCAACGAAAGAGCGAATAGGACGCTTCTTCTGTGCCATTTTTTCTAGGGCGGGAATGTTAATCTCTACATTGAAATGGCCGCTGTTGGCCACTATCGCGCCATCCTTCATCAGCGTGAAATGGGTTTCATCGATAACGTTCAAGTCCCCGGTGACGGTAATAAATATATCGCCAATCTTCGCTGCCTCGAGAAGGGGCATTACCATGTAGCCATCCATGACCGCCTCCAGGGCACGGATGGGCTCGACCTCAGTCACTACTATGTGGGCGCCCAATCCCCTTGCCCGCATTGTGATTCCCTTTCCGCACCACCCGTAACCGCAAACGACCACCTTCTTTCCTGCCCACAGGATGTTGGTCGCTCTGGTGATGCCGTCAATGGTGCTCTGACCTGTGCCGTAGCGATTGTCAAAGAAGTGCTTGGTGTCTGCGTCGTTCACCGCGATTATGGGGTACTTCAGCTTTCCTGCGTTGGCCATACTCTTGAGCCTGATTACCCCTGTGGTGGTCTCTTCGGTGCCACCAACTATGGTGTCAATGAGTTCCGTGCGCTCCTTGTGGATCGTTGATACTAGGTCAGCACCGTCGTCCAGAGTGATTTGCGGCTTATGGTCGAGGGCGGCATTGATATGCTTATAGTAGGTGTCGGTGTCCTCCCCCTTTATAGCATAGACCGGGATGCCATATTCTGTGGCCAGTGCAGCGGTGACATCGTCCTGAGTGGAGAGGGGGTTCGAGGCACAGAGCGCCAGCTCAGCGCCGCCCTCTTTGAAGACGAGCGCCAGGTTTGCCGTCTCGGTTGTGACGTGCAGGCAGCCCGAGATGCGAATCCCTTTTAGGGGCTTTTCACGGGCAAAGCGCTCCCTAATTATCTTGAGAACGGGCATCTCCCGGGATGCCCACTCAATACGTAATAGCCCCTGTGGGGCGAGGGACGGGTCTTTGATGTCGCTATTAGTAGTTATCTTCTGACTCAAGCCTAACTCCTTTCATGGTCGCCAATCATGTCCTTCATTTTACTTCGAAAATAGATTCTCACCCTTTGTCTTGGGTAGATTGGAGCATCGGCTCCAATCACGCCT
>JAUWRG010000043.1 GCA_030610655.1 Dehalococcoidia bacterium | reverse complement strand
GCTTCAGTGTCTCCTTGGCCTTTTCACCCATCCTTCTGCTGAAGGACCAGCCCCATCTGATGAAGCTAAACAAGAGGCCTTTGAAGCTATTTTACCATAGAAAGATGCCTATGTCCCCAGTTTGATATGGGAAATCAGGGTCTACCTGAGTTTAAGGAACTTCTGCATACATTAGATAACTGGAGAGAGGGGATACTGAATTACTTTAATTACCGGAAACCAATGACTTTGTGGAGGGGAAGAACAACCGCATTAAGACCATAAAGAGGATGGCTTATGGTTACCGTAACCTGGATAACTTCCGAAGGAGGATATTGGCAGCTAACCCAAGCTACAGGGTCAGAGTTTCACACTTAGTGACGTAGAGCCACCAGTTATAAGTCCTTCTCATCCCCTCTAGAAAAGGCATATATTTATAGGTTAAAGTTTCCTGGAGCAGTGAGCCAGAATAAATGAGTTGCTCCTCCAGTGGAAAGAGCAAGGGTATTCTCTGACTATCTATGTCGGCGATGGACATTCGCTGAACATCGAGCTTGCTGGACGTTATCTCCTCCAGGACCTCTATAATCCGGTCACACGAGATCAATTCCTCGGAAGCTACATTGAACGCCGAGTTGAAAACCTTCTCATTCCCCAGACAAGCGATGCAGACGTTGGCCACATCCCAGACAGACACGACTGAGAAAAGCGCCTGAGGCAGCGGAGGCACAACTATCGGTCTGTTCTCGGCAATGAGATCGAAGAAATAGGACTCTCTTGGTGCGTAGTTATATTTGCCATAGATAAAAGCGGGGCGTAACAAGGTATGAGCGATGCCTTTTTCCTCACACAGCTCCCTCAGCTTCAGTTCGGTGAGCCACTTCTTATAGGCATAGTCGCCGTGGGGACCGGGCAGCGGACCGGTCAGTTTGGGGAAGTCCTCCTTCATCGGGAGATCCAGCGAGTTTTGATATACAGTGGCGGTGCTGATATAGATATAGTGTTCAACTGAGCTGGGGAGGTTATAGAGCAACAGGTCGATATCGTCCGGTTCGTAGGCGCAAAAATCAACCACTGTATGCCACTCCAGCTCCGGAACGAACGCCCCAATAGAAAGGGCATCGTGCCTATCACACACTATCTCCTCTACGCCCACAAGGTTCAGAGGTGCGTTTCCCCGGTTCATCACATATATGGCGTATTCACTGTGGTTTCTCAATTCCTCAACGAAAACCCTGCCGACAAAATAGCTTCCACCTATGATGAGTACGTTCTGCATGGCCTCATTCATCTCCTTTCCCCGGTTGCGACAGCAGGTTATTCCCGCAAATTCAGTCTATCCACACGTCGAGGCTTCTTATCTCCGGGCCCTGAATTTTACTCTGCACAAGCGGCCCGTGATCCAAGAGAAAATCGCTTGGCGAATCGCTCAGCCCCTCTTTTCGGAGTTGGTCAATAATTAGGGCACAGGTGTCTTCCATGAGGCGGTTCTTTTTCTCGTAGAGCCCCTCCGTTAGATCAGCCTCATGAGTAGTAACGATTTCCAGCAGCAAGTCATGGACAGCCTCGCCTAGTATAGGCAATCGTTTCATAGCCCGGTGCATCCACTTGTAGAATGGCTTATACTCCTTATTCAGCAGGAATACCAATGAAATCGCGTCGGCACAGAATTTTGTCTCGGCATACTGAGCGGCTAAGTATTCCTCTCTCCTCACACAGCGCATGAAATTGTACTGCCCGGATTGGGCAATGGTCATGCAGCGCGACGCAATCTTTTTTAGCCTGACATCCTCAGGATAGAAATTCTTAAGCCCTTCTCTAAAGGCAGTGAATTCACCCAAAGGGTCGATAAATACCTTTCCGTTGGTACAAGCCGCCAGGTTGTCCTCAGGAACCACGCGCCACTCCCAGTTGTCTGCCGGAACATGGTCAAAACCAATAAACTTCTTGTAGAATTCGCCAATTTCGACAACACCGACTCTACCCGCGCCCCAGGCGCTTGTCTGTCTTTGAGCAATGCTTTCAAACTCCTCCTGCAATTTTGCGCCAATTGCGTCGTAGTCTTGCCTGTTCAGCCAGAGGCAGAAGTCCGGTCCCCAATCATGGTCTTGGGATATCTCGTCATCGAACCCATAGCATTCCGAACCATCTCCCACCAGGCCAGCGGCAAGCCTCTGTTTGTAGTCGCCGAATTTCTGCTCTATCATAGGGGCACCGTGCGCCAGGAAATACCTCTCGGAAATCTCCAACCCTTTCACTATCCCTCCCTGCTCTAGGCTACCCCGTCTAATAAATATCTTGGACACCCTCTTTACAGGCCGTCCAAAAAGGGTAGCGTCCTTCTGCTGAAGGACGAATTCTTCGTCGTGACAGGAGTCACGACGCTACGCGGAATGAGGTTTTTAGACAGCCTGTTTATATATATTCAGGACTATTGGGAATTTCCTTTAGCCTTCGCGCGGAGCCGTGCTGCTTCGGAAACTTTGCCCATTTTCTCATATAAGGTTGCCAGGTTATTCAAATTGTTGACATATTCGGGATGTCCTTCCCCAAGGATCCGACGGCGGATGCCCAACGACTGAACATAGAATTGCTCCGATTTATCATAATTGCCTGCGGCCTCATATACCAGACCCAGGCTACTCAGCGCGCTAGCATAGTTGGGATGCTCATTGCCCCATATCTTATCACAGACCTCCAGCACCTGAAGGTAGCGCTGCTCCGCCTCACTCCACTCACCCTTGGCATAGTACAGCCCAGCTAAATTGTTAAGGGCGGAGGCGTAGAGTGGATGCTCCGTACCCACAGTCCTGCCATATACTTCTAGGGCTTGGCGAAGAACTTGCTCAGCCTGTGGCAGGTCATCCTTCGCCATATATATCACTGCCAGATTGCTCAAACTGGTAGCATAGGCAAAGTCATCCTCTCCCCTGGTGCGTCGACTGATCTCTAAAGCCTGAAGCTGCAGTTTCTCTGCCCTGTCATAGTCGCCCATATCCTGGTACAGCAGCGCCAGGTTGTTCAGATTGCTAGCATAGAGGAAGTGCTCCTCGCCTAGTGTCTTGCCGTAGATATCCCATGCCTGAAGGAATAGCCATTCGGCCTTGGAATAGTCTCCCGTAAGCCGGCACAGCCCTGCCAGATTATTTACGCAGGTAGCATAGTCAGGATGTTCCTGGCCGATGACATCGCCAATAATGTCCATGGCTTTGAGGAAAGCGGACTCCGACCGGGTATACTCGCCTGTTGCCCGATACAACGCGCCCAGGTCATTTAATGCTGTGGCATAGAGTGGATGATTCTCGCCATACTCCTGACACGTCAGTTCCAGCGCCCGTTGCAACAAGGGCTCAACCTCGTTGTACCGTCCTTGCTGGTTCAGGCTGGCGATCTGCTCGTTAAGGTCTTCAAGCTCTTCGGGCATTGGACTATATCCCCCTTTCGCAATGTTTGCGCTACTATGGTAGGTCATCTATAAATTGGGGGTAGATAGGAGCTTCCACTCCTATCGTGCCTGGAGCAGATGCACCAGACTACTCTGTTTGACTAACCTTTTCTGACATCCCCATGTATTACTTATTCCATTCGCCCTGAGCCTGTCGAGGGGCTCTTCATGGTTCGACATCCTTCCGCAGAAGGACCACGAACGGTATCTGTCAGTGCCTGGAGCACCCCGATATAATCGGGGCAGGCTACCCCGTTTACTTGTTGCGCCGCTGGTTGTACCCAGATCCTGCATTCGGATTCAGCATTAAGGGCCGATCTCGCCGTACTCGGTCCAGGCGAGCACGGTCTCCAGCCCAACCTCCTCGTTCAGTATGTCGCGGATTCGCTCCATCTCAGCATCACTGGGCGGCGAGATGTGGCTTCTGTAATCAGCGCGGTACCGCAGGACGCCCACCTGCACAGAGGGGTCGATTCTACACAGTCTCTCGCCAATGCGCACCACCTCAGCCGGTGGGATGAGCTCACCATTGTAGGGGATACCAACGCCGATAAATACTTTATCCCGATAGTTCTCGACGATATACCTCACCGACTCCCAGGCGGTATCCTTGTACTTTTCAGCTATATCCCTGTCCTTCAGACCTGTTATGCGCATGAAAGTATCGGTTTCCAGACCTTTGAGGTCTATCCCAATGTCAGTCATGCCTGCATCTACCAGTTCGTCTATATAACCGTGGCTAAGCAGCGAGCCATTGGTCTGAACATGAAAGCGAGCCTGGGGGTCGGTGTTAAGCGCCCTAAGCTCTCTTATAAACTGGACCAACCACGGTCGGTTCAAGGTGCACTCACCACCCGAGATGAGCATCCTGCTCACCCTATGTGCTTCCCTCTCTTTTGTGAGCCTCTCAGCCGTTTCATGCGGCGTCAGGGGGTCGCCTTTCCCCTGATAGGCGAAAGACCAGTTGTAGCACTGGGGACACCTGAAGTTGCACCCCGCTGCCAGACAGGCTGCTTCAACATAAGGCTGGGGGGAGCATCTAACCTGCCATGGTGTTCCTACCCCACCAGTTTCATGGCCCATAAAACCCAGAACGAGCCTTCTTGGCGTGTAGTCCGGTGGTAGCTCGGTTTTGATTCTCATTCCCTCTTTTATTGCAGTCACGCACGCTGGTCTTACCTTGCCGTCGATCTCCACGGCACAGCTCCAGCATGCGCCAACCCCACAGGGAGCAAAGAGGCCTGGCTCCTCAGGTACGTCACCAACCTGGTATCCCAATTCCGCAAGAGCCGCTTTCACGCTTATGCGCTCCGGCACCCGGGCCATCTTGCCATCCACCTCGATGGTCACCTCTTTTTCTCTCGGCTCCTCCACCAATTCCAGAGCTTGATTGGGGCAGGCCAGGACACAAGCCCCACAACCGATGCAAATCAGCTCGTCCGCTCCAGGGCAGGCAACTATTTCGGAGCACCAGCCGCATTCACGGCACTTTTGCGGGTTATGCTGAGCAACATAGGTCTTCATTGATCCCTCCTCACTAAGAAGTTATCTAGAAATCGGACTTTCCAGGCGACTCATTCTGGCAATTGGGGCAGAAGCAGGAACCCCTCCCCCGTATGGGGATGCGCTCGATGGGGGTGGTGCATACCGGGCAGGGCTGGAAACTGCGGTGAGCAACCTTGAAGACAACCTGTGCCGTCCCTATCTGGCCGTCGGGGCGCCACCAAGTTCCACCAGAGATGCTGGCCCCGTGGCTATTGATAGCCTCCTCAAGCACCCGACGCAGGGCGCAGTGCAGCCGTGCTACCTCCTCCGCGGAGAGCCTATTCGCTCCTCTCAAAGGGTGGATACCGGCGGCAAAGAGGGCCTCATCGGCATACATGTTGCCCACACCGGCGAGGATACTCTGGTCACAGAGAAGAGCTTTGATCGGTGCCGAGCGATTAGAGAGTCGCTGTGCCAGCGTATCAGGGGTAAAGCCAGGCTCTAGAGGCTCAGGACCAAGTCTACCCACCACCACGCTCTCATCCTCAACCAGCCACATCTTTCCAAGCTTCCGTGGGTCGCGAAAGCAGAGCCGCACTCCGTCGTCTAAAAAGAATACAGCCCGACAATAGGCATTGGGTTCATCCTGAGGAGCGAAGAGCAGCGAGCCGCTCATCCTGAAGTGCAGGATAAGTGCCTCACCGCTGGCGAGGCGCATAATAAGGTATTTTCCCCGTCTATCCAGCCCTTTAATACATTGCCCCATCAGACGACGAGTAAAGCTCTCCGGCGACGGGATTAGCACCATTTCAGGGTAATTTAATATAACATCGGTAAACATCCGATCCACTATCTGGGGGGTGAGGTCTCTCTTTATGGTCTCTACTTCAGGCAGTTCAGGCATCCTTTCGCTCCTTTCGCCCTGGGCGCTGCTGGCAAAAAATCGCCCATTGCTATCGCTGTGCTGTTGCCACAGTCGCTTCTTGGCCCCTAGTTCATCTCCCCCCAGTTTTTGCCGATCTTGGCCTCCACCTTGAGGGGGACGCTGAGCGCCATTGCGTGGGGCATTATCTCCTCGACCACCCCCTTCATCTCCTCCAGCTCATCCCTGGGCACCTCGAAGACCAGCTCATCGTGGACCTGGAGGATCATCCTGGACTTCAGCTCCCTTTTGTCCATCTCCCGCTGGATGCGGATCATTGCCAGCTTGGCGATTTCGGCGGCAGTGCCCTGGACCGGCATGTTTATCGCCATGCGCTCCGCCGCCGCCCTCACCTGAGCATTGGAGGCATTGATCTCCGGGATATACCGTCTTCTGCCCAGAACAGTCTCCACATAGCCCCGCTCTCTGGCATGGCGCTTTGTAGATTCGACATACTCTTTCACCCCGCTGTGCTTGTCAAAGTAAGCGTTTATGAACCCGGAGGCCTCCTCCCGGGTAAGCTCGGTGGCCTGCACCAAACCATAGCCACTGATGCCGTAGATGACGCCAAAGTTTACCGTCTTGGCCACCCGCCTCATGTCAGGCGTCACCTCCGAGGGTGGCACGCCGAAGACCTCAGCGGCGGTCGCCTTGTGGATATCCTCGTCTCGCTGGAAGGCGGCGAGAAGGCTGGCGTCCCGAGAGAGGTGCGCCATAACCCGAAGGTCTATCTGGGAATAGTCTGCAGCAAGCAACAGACAGTCATCGCCAGCAACAAAGGCCTTCCTCACCTGCCTCCCCAGCTCGCCTCTAATGGGGATGTTTTGCAGATTGGGGTCGCTGGAGGAGAGGCGCCCGGTGGCAGTGCCCGTCTGGTTGAAGCTGGTATGCACTCTCCCGGTTTTAGGGTTGATCAAAGCGGGGAGAGAATCGACATATGTGGACTTCAGCTTGGTTAGCTGGCGATACTCCAGAAGCGGCTCGATAACCGGGTGGGCACCTCTGAGCCCCTCAAGGACAGAGGCATCGGTGGAATAACCACTTTTCGTCTTCCGCCCTCCCGGCAGTCGCAGCTCCCCAAAGAGGACGGCGCCCAATTGCTGGGTTGAGTTAATGTTAAATCTGTGCCCTACCGAGTTGTATATCTCAACCTCAAGCTCCATCATTCTCTGCCCCAGACTCTGAGACATGCTCCATAACGAGTCCCCATCCAGCGCCACGCCGTTCCTCTCCATCCGCAGAAGCACTGGAACAAGTGGCATTTCCACATCGGCAAAGAGACTCCACAGCCCCTGCTCCTTCAGTTGGCTCTCAAACAATCCAGCCAATCTTAGCGTCATGTCAGCATCGGCACACGCATATTCACCAGTCCGAGCGATATCGACATGTGCCATGGAGACCTGCTTGGCACCCTTCCCTATGAGGTCGGTGATGGGGGTCATCTCCACCCCCAGCTTACTGAAGGCAAGGGGCTTGAGCCCCAGCGCCTTCTCGCCCAACAAATGGGCGGCGATCATAGTGTCGAAACTCAAGTTCTGGAGTTCAATCCCATACTCGGCAAGCACGGTCATATCGTACTTGCCATTGTGAGCCAACTTGGCTACGCCTGGGTCCTCTATTATGGGCTTGAGTTTATCAAGGACATAGGCTATGGGTGGCTGAGCACCGGTGAGATGTCCCACCGGCACGTAGTAGGCCCTGCCTGGCTCCCACGATAACGAGATGCCCACCAGGGCGGCATACATCGGCTGTTTGCCAGTGGTCTCCAGGTCTATGGCGAAAGCGGGAACGGACTGTAGCTCAGCGACAAGCCTATCAACAGATTCTGGGTTAGTAATAATTCCATAATCCCTCTTCAGCGTCTCTTCCTTCACCGCTGGCGCAGCCTCGACCCCCTCAGCCCCCAGCGCACGGAGCTTGTCCAGCAGCCTGGTGAACTCAAGCTCCCGAAAAAGCGCTATCACCTTGTCTCTATCGAAGGGCGAAGCGACGCAGTCACCAAGATCGAGGTCGATGGGCATGTCACTGTCGATAGTGGCAAGCCACTTGCTTTGCCTCGCCACTTCCTCGCTCTCTTTCAATTTCTGCTTTAGCTTAGCCGGTTCGACCCCATTGATATGAGCATAGACCCCCTCCACGCTGCCGAACTGTTGAAGAAGCTTCGCCGCTGTCTTTTCGCCAACGCCGCTGACGCCGGGGATATTGTCAGATGGGTCCCCCTTCAGCCCTTTGAGGTCAGCGACCTGGGAAGGGGAGATTCCATACCTCTCCGACACCTTCTCCTCATCGTAGAGTATGGTATCGCTGAACGTCCTTCCCGGGCGCGGCGTGAGCACCCGCACACTGGGGGATACAAGTTGCAGTGTATCCAGATCGCCGGTGACGATTATGGTATCAATCCCCTCAGCCGATGCCTGAGAAGAAAGAGCGCCGAGGATGTCGTCCGCCTCGTAACCGTCGACCTCAAAGCTTGAGATATTGAAGGCGTCCACCAACTGGTGCACGCGGACAAACTGAACCTTCAGCTCCTCGGGAGTTGGCGGCCGATGCGCCTTGTAGTCAGCAAATTGTCGGTGTCTGAACGTGGGGGCGGGGTAGTCAAAGGCGATGGCATAATGCGTCGGTTTCAGCTCGGTGAGCACCTTCAACACCATGCTGGCAAAGCCAAAGACCGCCCCTGTCGGCTCACCGGTCCGGCTCACTGCCAGCTCAGGCAGGGCATGAAAGGCACGATGCACCAGCGCATTGCCATCGAAGAGGACAAGTAAAGGCTTTTTATCTTCCATTCCCGCTCTTGCCGATAATTCCTGCCCTATTATAGCAAGAAGTGGGAAAAAGGTAATAACCAGTCTGTCTACTCTCTCCCTAACCCTCTCCCTACAAGGGAGAGGGAATACCCCCATAAATAGAGTAGGGTGGGTGGGGAAAATAGGAAGGCTTCAACTGTTTATGCTATACTATGTCCACTATCGAACGGTGAGAATCGAAATGAAACACCTGCTCTCTATCGCTAACCTTGACTCTAAGGAAATCCAGCGCCTGATAAGGAGCGCCATCGAACTGAAGCGAGCGGTCAGAAGACCACTACTTGAGGGAAGGACCTTGGCTCTCATCTTTGAGAAGCCCTCACTGCGCACTCGCGTAAGCTTCGATGTTGCCATGCACCAGCTTGGCGGGCATGCGCTATACCTGTCCCCAGCCGAAGTCGGTCTGGGGGAGCGGGAGCCAATCTCCGACGTAGCTCGAGTGCTTTCTCGCTATGTAGACGGCATCGTCGCTCGAACCTTCTCCCATAAGAGCGTTGAGACGCTGGCACAATATGCCACCGTCCCGGTGATAAATGGCCTCTCCGATGAGGAGCACCCGTGCCAGATCCTTGCCGATCTTTTGACCATCTATGAAAAGAAGGGCAGCCTGGAGGGTTTAATCATCAGCTATGTCGGAGATGCCAATAACGTGGCCAACAGCCTGCTCCTGGCTTGCTCTTTAGTAGGCATCGACTTCAGAATTGCGTCCCCGAAAGGTTACCAGCCTTCGGATGATGTTCTAGCTCAAGCCCGAAAAAACGGTGGCCAAACCCTGCTTACCGAGGAGCCTGATAAGGTGGTTCAGGGCGCCGATGTAGTCTATACCGATGTGTGGACGAGCATGGGGCAGGAGGCGGAGGCCGAGCGCCGCCGCCGCTCTTTTTCCGGCTACCAGGTGGATAGCCGCCTTCTCTCCTTGGCAAAGAAGGACGCCATCTTTATGCACCCCCTTCCGGCGCATCATGGCGAGGAGGTCGCCGAGGGTATTCTGGATGCACCTCAATCGGTGGTCTACGACCAAGCGGAGAACAGACTCCACATGCAAAAAGCGATTCTGGTAGACCTACTGAAAGGATAAGATGAAGGTGAACACTGCTACGGATTATGTTGGCGGAGCAACCGAACAGGTTTCGGCACAGCTACGAGCCGAAATGATTCCTGAACAAGCCCAAGCATGGGTTAACAGGGGTGTAGCGCTTGCCGCTCAGGGGCGGCTTGAACAGGCGCTGGCGGCATTTGAAGAAGCGCTAACACAAACGCCGGACTGTAGCCTGGCTTGGTATGACAAAGGCACGACGCTTGCTCAGTTGGGTCGGCACGAGCCGGCCGTGGCAGCGTTAGACGAGGCGGTGCGCCTAAATCCGGATTACCCCCATGCTTGGGACAATAGAGGTATTGCACTGAGCGAGCTTGGCAGGACGCAAGAAGCCCTAGCCTGTCACGAACAGGCCATTCGGCTCGCCCCGACCGTCGCCAACTATTGGCATAACAAGGGCATTACGCTCGGTATGCTAGGGCACACCAAGGAAGCGCTGGCAGCTATTGACGAAGCACTGCGGTTGCGGCCGGAATATCCTGAGGCCTGGCAGAACAGAGCAGCAGCACTGGGCGAGCTGGGGCGCTATGAGGAGGCTCTACAGGCTCTTGATGAAGCGGTGCGGTTGCGACCGAACTCAGCTCACGCCTGGTATTGCAGGGGAATAGCTCTTGAAAAACTGGAGCGCCTGGAGGAGGCCAGTCAAGCCTGGAGACACGCCCTGACTCTGAAGGACCGACCCGCTGAAGTGGGGGCGAAAATATACCTCAATCTGGGTGCCTTGCTTGTGTTGACAGGGTTGCGCCATGTCCAGAATGGGGCCCTTGAGGAGGCCGAGGAGGCGGCACGCGACTTCATCAATCTCCGCCGGCAAGCTGAGGGGGAAAGCATGGGCGGGGCGATGGACGAAGCATTACACGAGGTCAAGGCGGATCTGTCAAAGAAGGAAATGAGACTGTTTGACGAATTTGGGGTTATGCTGGCTGTGCTCGCGGTGGAAGATCCCATGGAGCGCTGGGGGGAGCTGGGCTATGAGATCAGTAAGCGCTGGCCTAAAGGAGTCTCGGCCGTGAAGGCTATAAGAGGGGAGCGCGAGTAAATTAAGAAAGTCGTTGTCGATTCCAACGTCTTTGTAACCGCTTGGCTGAAGCAGGAGCCCCGCTATAACGAGGCTGTCAAACTCATACATGATTTGAGGGCAGGAGATTACGTTTTCCATATTTCAACTCTCGTTCCTGTGGAAGTTTGCAGCGCAATTTTGAGAAGGACGAAAAGCCCTGCCAGTGCATATTTGGCTAAAAGGGAGATAGAAAGCTGGGCGGAAGAAGGCTGCCTGAAGCTCTACGCCGTTAATGAGCGAAGGATGAAGAGGGCACAGCAAATCATTCTAAGAGATAGGTTAAAGGGGGCCGATGCCGTTATCGCTGAGGTTGCCGAGGAATTGAAGATACCGCTTATTACTTTTGATGAAGAAATATTGAAGCGCCTTAGTGGTGGGACATGACCAAACCCATCGTTGCCATCGTTGGCAGACCAAATGTGGGCAAGTCCACCCTGTTCAATCGCCTGGTTGGAAAGCGTCTGTCCATCATCGAGGATGAGCCTGGCACGACAAGAGACCGCCTCTATGCCGACATCGCCTGGAACGAGAGTGCTTTCGCCATAGTCGACACTGGCGGGCTGCTGGTCGCCCCGGATACAGATATCGGCCATAGCGTGAAAAAACAGGTGGAGGTGGCTATCGACGAAGCCGATACCATCATCTTCTTGGTTGACGTGCTCGACGGCTTGACCCACATGGACAGGGATATTGCCGAAATGCTCCGGCGCTGCGATAAGCCGGTAGTGCTTGCCGCCAACAAGGCGGACAACGAGCAGCGCTGCTACCAGGCCCAGCAATTTCACCAGCTTGCCATAGGTGACCCACTGCCCATAAGCGCCCACCACAACATCGATATCGACGAACTCCTCGATAAGGTTGTAGAAAGTTTGCCCTACGCCCCACCTGAAGAGGAGCTTGAGATGATGAAGGTGGCCATCGTGGGCCGCCCCAACGTGGGCAAATCCATGCTGCTAAATGCCATACTGGGGCAGGAGCGAGCCATCGTCACCGAAACCCCAGGCACCACCAGGGATGCCATAGACACCGTTTTTGAGTATAATGGCGAGCATATGCTGCTCATCGACACTGCCGGCATCAGAAGGCGGGGGCGAATCGAAGGCGGCATTGAGCGCTACGGTGTGATGCGGGCGCAGCGCGCCATCGACCGAGCGGATGTGGCGCTCCTCGTCACCGATGCTACCGAGCCCCTTACCGCCCAGGATACACACATCGCCGGCTACATTCAGCAAGCCTTTAAGGGGATGGTATTGATAGTTAATAAGTGGGACCTGGTTGAAGAGACGGCAGACCGCGATGAATATACAAGGTATGTCCAGCAAAGGCTAAAGTTTATGCCCTATACGCCTATTCTGTATACTTCGGCCAAACTCAAGCAAGGGATAGACAAGGTCCTTATTGCCGCCAGAGAGCTCTTTGAAGAGCGCCAAAAGCGTATCCCCACCGCCCTGCTAAATAGTGTAGTTCACCATGCAGTGGCAGCCCACGCCCCGCCATCGGTGCAGGGCAAGAAGCTCAAGATACTCTACGCCACTCAGGCGGAGAAAAGCCCCCCTACATTTGTCTTCTTCGTCAACAACCCCACTCTGTTGCACTTCTCCTATCAGCGCTACCTAGAAAACAGGCTACGCCACAGCTTCGGTTTTCATGGCACCCCATTGCGCTTAATTTTCAAAGGACGGAGCGCGGAATGATCGTATTAATGTTCATTGGCGTGATTATTTTAGGCTACCTCATTGGGGCAATCCCCTTCGGTGTGATTGCCGGGAGATTAACACGAGGTGTCGATGTCAGGAACTACGGCAGTGGCAGCATGGGAATGACAAATGTGTTGCGCACCGCTGGTAAGAAAGCCGGGGCCTTCGTCTTCGCCGCCGACCTGGTCAAAGGAGCCGCTGCCGTGGGACTTGCCTGGGCCATTTTCGTTTCCCTTCCCGATATGCTTGCTTGGGGGCTTGCGGCTGGCGGGGCAGCAGCGGTTATCGGGCATAACTGGCCGGTTTATGTCGGCTTCCATGGCGGGCGCGGCGTCACCACAAGTTTTGGCGCATTCCTGGTGATGAGCTGGCAAGTGGCCCTCATCTGCTTCGCCATTTTCCTTATAGTGGTGGCATTGTCGCGCTATGTCTCTCTCGGCTCCATACTGGGAGCGCTTGCTCTGCTCGTAGTCATGATTGCATTCGTTCTTTTTGATTTAGAGCCATTTGCCTATCTGGTCTTTGGCCTGATTGTTGTGCCCATCATCATTTACCGTCATCGCGGTAATATCCAGAGGCTGCTTTCGGGCACAGAACGAAAGATAGGTCAAAGAACGGAGACCCCGTGAAGGTTGCTATCATCGGAACCACCGCCTGGGGGACAGCGTTGGGGATAATGCTGGCCCGAAAAGGGATAGAGGTGGCGCTCTGGGCGAGGACAAGGGAGGAAGCCGACAGGCTGAATACCGATAGGGAGAACACCGCCCGCTTACCCGGCATCACCTTCCCTGACAATCTGTCGCCCACCTCCTCCGTAGAGGAGGCACTGAAAGGCGCCTCATTGATCATTCTCGCCGTGCCCTCCCAGGAGATGCGGCGAAATGTGAGGCTGCTGCGAGGACACATCGACGCAGATGTGCCTATTGTGAGCGCTGCCAAAGGGCTGGAGAAAGACACCTCAAAGAGGATGAGCCAGGTGCTTGCCGAGGAGCTCGACCCCTCCCTCCACGATAAGATTTGCGCAATTTCAGGTCCCAACTTCTCCAAAGAGATCGCTCAGGGGTTGCCGGCATCAACCGTGGTCGCCGCCCAGAATGGTACGGTTGTAAACAGGGTCAAGGAGATAATGAGCTCACCCACCTTCCAGGTTGAGACCAGCAATGACATGGTTGGTGTGGAGTTAGCTGGGGCACTCAAGAACATTGTCGCATTGGGGGTGGGCATGATGGACGCCCTGGGCTATGGCGATAATGCTAAGGCTGCCTTCGCCACACGGGGTCTTGCCGAGATCACTCGCCTTAGCGTAGCTGCGGGGGCTAACCCGGCTACTCTCACCGGACTTGCCGGCGTGGGTGACCTGGTCGCTACCTGCTCCAGTCCCCTCAGCCGCAATCGCACCTTTGGCAGGGAACTGGCTAAGGGGCGACCTGTAGAGGAGATAAGAACCACTATGACCAGCGTCGTCGAGGGGATTGCCACCACCGCCGCTACCCTGAAGCTAGCCAGAGAGCTAGGGGTAGAGGTGCCAATAACCGAGCAGATATATAAGGTGCTCTTTGAAGGCCACGACCTCGCCCAGGCGATGGAGCAGCTAATCCGAGGACCGGGGGTCTAAATCGCCGCATTCATAGAATACTGCGCTGGCCGCCACCAGGCCAGCAGTCTCCGCCCTCAGCACCCGGCTACCCAGTGTTACCGGCACTATGCCGCAACCTCGGGCAAATTCCACCTCAGAATGGGTGAATCCTCCCTCAGGTCCGATGAACAGGTTCACCGACAATGGCTTCTCTTGTTTCGGAAGTAGATCTATTCCGTTCGCCCTGAGCTTGTCGAAGGGCCGTTCATGGTTCGACGGGCTCACCACGAACGGTATTTTGCCCATCCTATTTCCATGACCCGTTGGTGGGCGACCGCCCACGATATCTTGTCGGCTGATCTCGTCTTGCAACGCAGCACGAAGCCCAAATGTTTTCTCCTCCTCCCACGGTAACAGGGAGAATCCCACCGCCGACTGGCAGGCCTGCTCAAAGGGCGCCATCGGCTCAAGCACGGGGAGCTTTCCCCGCCCTGATTGCTCCGCCGCCTCGATGATTATCCTTCGCCACCGCTCTAGCTTCCTGGCGGACACGCCGTTTAACTCTCTGACGGCGCATCGCTCGCAGAGCATGGGAACAAAACGGGCAACACCAAGCTCGGTGCATTTCTGGATGATGAACTCAAACTTGCTGCCCTTCACTAATGCCTGATAAACAGTGACCCAGGCGCGGGGCTCGGCTACCGAGCTTATCCCCCGAACCACACCGGAGACATGGCCTCGCTCGACCCTTTCCAGCTCTACTTCATATTCCCGCCCGGTATTGTCCATGACGGCAATGCGGTCGCCACCCACCAATCGCAGCACGTCCCTGAGTTGATGAACCTGCCTGCCTTTGATGACCACCCTGTCCTGGTCGATCCAATCCGAAGGGATAAAAAAACGGTGCATCTCCCGCTACCATTACAACTAAAATAGAGATCTGGTTGCTTTTACGCTCGAATTCCTTCGGGGTAGGTTGGAGCATCGGCTCCAACCCGCCGGGAGCGGATGCTCCCGGCTACCCAGTTTTTATCTAGCTTTTCGGACACGTTCCATACAAACGGGCTCTATTGACGCCTCACCCCCCGTCTCTACTCTCATTGCCCTCTCTTACCGCATCCCGTACAATAGAGATCTGGTTGCTTTTACGCTCGAATTCCTTCGG
>JAUWRG010000034.1 GCA_030610655.1 Dehalococcoidia bacterium | reverse complement strand
GTGGTCGTGGTCGTGGTCGTGGTCGTGGTCGTGGTTGGTGGGGCAGAGGACAGTATTGGTGAGGATGATGTGACGCGCAACAATCTGTTGTCCGTCAGTAGAAGTGTAGGAGGTGATATATATGCCTAACGGTTTTGGCTTCAGAGGCGGCTGGGGATTTGGTTTTAGAGGAAGCTCCCCTCCTTGGCCTTATGTTGGCCTGGGCAGAGGAGGACTACCAAGGTGCGGGTATTACCTGGGACCTACGGGAGTGCCACTATCGACAGGTTATTGGCAGGGTGCTTATCCCCCACGTGGTGGGGCCTGGGGCATGCCCTACGGGGCTGCAGTTACTCCGGGAGCGATGCCATTCGCCCCGCAGATGACCAAAGAGCAGGAGCTCGATTTCTTGAGGAATGAGGCTGAGGCAGTAGGGGAGCAGCTTGAGGAGATAGAAAGCCGCATCCATGAGGTAGAGTCTGAGAAGTGATAAAGGTGATAGCTTGAATAGGAGGTGAGTTATGCCAGGATTTGATGGAACAGGTCCTCGGGGAATGGGTCCGATGACAGGAGGTGGCAGAGGTTTTTGTAGTCCTTGGGGGATTGGGGCGGCCTCTAGAGTTGGGATCGTCCCACCTTTCCCGCGGGTTCCCTCTCCTTGGTACAGGGTCTACGGTGCCTATGGGGGAGGTATGCCCTATGGGGCTGCAGATACTCCAGGCGCCATGCCCTTCGCCCCTCAGATGACTAGAGAGCGGGAGCTCGATTTCTTGAGGAACGAGGCTAAGGCGGCAAGGGAACAGCTAGAGCAGATCGAGACTAGGATCAACGAAATAACATCAGAAGAGGGATAATTTCAAAAAAAGGAGGCGATTCATGAAAATTGCATTATCGGCAACAGCTCCTAGCCTCGATGCTGACATTGACCCACGGTTCGGCAGATGCCAATGCTTCGTCATCGTCAAGCCAGATACAATGGAGTTCGAAGCCTTCGAAAACTCCAATGTCGCGGCTGGTGGTGGGGCAGGGATCTCAACAGCCCAGACTATTGCAGGGAAAGGTGTCGAGGTGGTGCTCACCGGCAACTGTGGTCCCAATGCGTATCAAACGCTTTTGGCGGCAGGTGTTCAGGTGATCACCGGGGTTTCTGGCAAAGTCCGTGACGCGATAGAGGGCTTCAAGGCAGGGAAGTTTGCAACCACATCTCAGCCCAGCGTTGAAGCCCATTTCGGCACAGGAGGTGGTATGGGCATGGGTCGTGGCATGGGCATGGGACGCGGTATGGGCATGGGTCGTGGCATGGGCATGGGTCGTGGCGTGGCGATGCCGCCGGCCGGCCCTATCCCTCAGGCTCAAAGCCCTGAGGATGAGACTGAGTTGCTGAGGGGTCAGACCGAGATGTTGAAGCAGCAACTGGAGGCTATCCAGCAGCGCATCGAAGAACTACGGGAAAAAGACAAATAGAGAGGCAGGCTGTTCAAATCTATCAATACCGTTGTACCCAGTGCGGAGAGAAGTTTGATTTGCGGCAAGCTATAGATGAGGATAGCTCCAAGGTAACTTGCCCTAAGTGTCAGGCGGGTAATCCGCAAAAACTACTGTCCACATTTTTCAGCACAAACTCTAGCGAATCATCGGACATAAGCTGCCATACATGTAGCTCAGGCGTGTGTGGGCTTCCGCCAATGTGAGAAAGGAGGTATAGTCCATGCCTAGAGGAGATGGAACAGGGCCACCTGGGGGTGGTGGTCGTGGAATGGGAAGAGGGATAGGCAGAGGAGGGAGAGGCAGGGGCAGGATGGGAGGGACGCAACCTGGGGCTGGACCAGAGGGGGACTGCGTTTGCCCAAATTGCGGCGCAGTGGCTCCCCACCAAGTGGGGACACCTTGCTATAGCATAAGCTGTCCCCAGTGTGGAGCGAAGATGGTGAGAGGTTAGATGATCGTCTCAGTTGCCAGTGGAAAAGGTGGCACTGGCAAGACTCTGGTCGCCACCAGCCTTGCCCTGGCTCTGGAAAGCCAGGTGCAGTTTCTGGACTGCGATGTAGAGGAGCCCAACGGCCATATCTTCCTCAAACCATCTATTAAGCATCAAGAGACCGTTTCCGTGCCTATACCTCATGTCGATGAGCGGAAGTGCACTTTCTGTGGCAAATGTGCTGAGATTTGTGCCTATAATGCCATCGCTGTATTGCCGAAGAAGGTGTTAGTGTTCCCAGAACTCTGCCATGGCTGCGGTGCTTGCTCCTATCTTTGTCCAGAGGGGGCCATCTCAGAGGTAGGGAGGGAGATAGGTGTCCTGGAGATGGGCTATTCGGGCGAGATCGAGTTCATCCACGGGAGGCTTGCTATCGGGGAGATGATGTCTCCGCCCATAATCGGGAGAGTCAAGGAACACATCGACACACGGAAGACGGTGATCATAGATGTTCCTCCAGGAACGTCTTGCCCCGTTGTGGAGGCGGTGAAGGGGAGCGATTTCTGTCTCTTGGTGACCGAGCCTACCCCTTTTGGTCTCAACGACCTAGCTCTAGCTGTGGAGGTCTTGAAGAAGCTGAGCATCCCATGCGGTGTGCTGATAAACCGCGCTGGAGTGGGCGATAACAAAGTGGAGGAATATTGTAAAGAGGAAGGTATCCCCATCCTGCTCCATATCCCACTGGATACTGAGATTGCCCGCAATTATTCTCGGGGGATCACCCTGGTGCAAGGGATGCCTCAGTGGAATCCAGCCTTCCAACGGCTTTTCAGGAGCATATACGAAATGTCATCAACATAATATGCCAGGAAGCAAATCTGATGAATCATGGATAAAGGGCGAAAAATGTATTGACTGAAGTTAATATGAGCGGCTTTTCGCATGATTCTATCGAGTGTTAATCTTGCTCTCTTAGTTACCCAACCATCCTTTCTGGGCTTGCTTGTGGTTGAACACCCCGCGAGTAAGTTCTGCTAATAGATAGAAACGCTTTGGTGCATGGTTTCTCAGTTCTGGGATAATATGGTAGAGTTGTGGTGTTTGTAGGTACCTCGAATGGTGAAGTGTCTCTGCCGCGTCAGCGCTAATCTGAAGAGGCTTATCTTTTCCTACATGATGGAAACGGATGCTGGGCTGTTTTGCCCCACCTGCCGCGGGACTTCAGAGCTCTACTATACTCCTCACGGCTCCAGTGGCGGTGATTGTGATGGAGGCCTGAGGAGGTTGATCTTGAGGATCGCTGCTGCATCAGACGATGGGGTCAAGATCAGTCAGCACTTCGGCAGGGCACCCTACTATGTGGTGGTTACCGTCGAAGAGGAAAGGATTATGGCTAAGGAGACCAGGTCCAAACCTGGACATCAGACCTTTGCCGCTCACCAGCCGCCGAAACTGGCTCCCGATGAGCGTCATGGCTACGATGCTGGTTCGGATGTCAGGCATGAGAGCATGGCCAATACCATATCGGACTGCCAGGTATTGCTCGTAGGAGGCATGGGCTGGGGAGCCTACGAGGCTATGAAGAGTTACGGCATCGAGCCCATCGCTACCGATGTGAAGGACATCGAGGAGGCAGTAAAGCTCTATCTTGCTGGTAAGCTCTCCAATTTGATGGAGCGTCTTCATTAAGTTGAATCGTGCAAGCAATTCTGTAATGCGAGGGTTGAAAGATGGCATCGGACTTTAAAGAACTGGAAGATCTGGTCATGGCAGATATGAGGAGGGTATATTCGGAGCAGGTCATCGACCATTTCCAGAATCCAAGAAACCTGGGCGAGATTCCAGATGCCGATGGCTTTGGCAGAGTAATTGGTCCCTGTGGGGACACAATGGAGATATCTTTGAGGGTGCGGGGAGATAGGATTATCAATGCCAATTTCTGGACCGATGGCTGCGGACCCAGTATTGCCAGCGGCAGCATGACTACCGAGCTGGCTAAAGAGAAGAGCATCGCTGAGGTTCGGAGCATCACCCAAAATGATATTCTGAATAGCTTAGGCGGGCTGCCGGAGGAAAGCAAGCACTGCGCCCTCCTGGCGGCGAACACGCTGCGTGAAGCAATTAATGACTATATCGCTTTGAAGAAAGAGCCTTGGAAAAAGGGTTACCGCAGGCATTGAATCATCGTGATGTGCCAGTGAATTCAGTTGTTTATGGCCCGGTTCCATCTTGGCGGTTGGGAAGGTCGCTGGGCATTGACCTTTTATCCACAGACGGCAAGACCTGCTCCTTCGATTGCATATACTGCCAATTAGGCAGCACCCTTTATCCCCTGGTAGAACGCCGGGAGTTTGTGTCTCTCAATCAGGTTAAGGCCGAGCTGGAGTCGGTGAGCGGGATAGAGGCTGACTATGCCACCTTCTCCGGGGTGGGGGAGCCTACCTTGGCCGCTAACCTCGGTCAAGCCATCTCAATAGTCAAGTCAACCCTTCATCTGCCAGTGGCAGTTCTGACTAATTCTTCCCTCATGCCCAGGGAAGATGTGCGCCGCGACCTCGCTGGGGCAGATGTTGTGGTGGCCAAAGTGGATGCTCCAGAAGAGGAGCTTTTCCGCAGGGTAAACAGACCTTTCGGGGGCTATTCCCTCGATGAGATACTCCAAGGCCTCAAGCTATTCAGGGGAAATTACCAGGGAAGGCTAGCTATCCAAATGATGTTCGTTGAAGTAAATAAACGTTATGCCAGGGAAATGGCGGAAATTGCCACGGGCCTCTCGCCTGATGAAGTGCAGCTCAATACCCCGCTGCGCCCTTGTGGTGTGGAGCCACTGAGTCCGCCTGAGATGGCTGCTATCAAAGAGGAGTTTCACAATCTAAACGTGGTGGAGGTTTATGAGGCTCCTGTACCTGATATTGTACCTGTGAACGCTTTTGAGACACAACGAAGGAGGCCTGAACCTTGATGTGGTTGGACGGTGTTTCGTAAGCGTAGATATGTGAAAGGAGGAAATATATGGCAGCGGAGCTAAGCAAGCAGATTAAGGAGGCACTTGATGAGGTTATCATTCTTGAACCGAAGAAAAGCATTCTCCAGCTTGGTATGGTTCGAGACATCGAAGTTGTGGAAGGTCGAGTTAACGTCACTCTGTCATTGACTCCCTTAAGCGATTCGGCGAGGGAGTCCGTTGAGGAAAGGGTTCGCACCGCTATCGAAAAGCTCCCTGAGGTGAAAGAAGTAGCTATTGAGCTTGTTGAGCTCGCGCCTAAAGAGATGAATGAGATCGGGCGCGTTATCGCGGTGATGAGTGGAAAAGGTGGAGTAGGAAAATCGCTGGTCGCTGGCCTGCTCGCTATCGCCCTCGCCCGCCAGGGCTATCAGGTGGGTATACTGGATGCCGATATCACCGGTCCCAGTATCCCTAAGATGTTTGGACTCAAAGCTCGTCCTATGGGAAGTGATAAAGGCATCTTGCCAGTGGAGACCAGATCCGGGATCGAGGTCATGTCCATAAACCTGCTCTTACCTCAGGAGGATGATGCTGTTATCTGGCGGGGTCCCTTGCTTGCCAAGGCAATAATGCAGTTCTGGGATGATGTGTTCTGGGGTAAGCTGGACTACCTTTTAGTAGATTTGCCACCGGGCACGGCGGATATTCCCCTTACTGTGATGCAATCGTTGCCCCTTTCTGGCGTAATCATTGTGTCTACCCCGCAGGACCTAGCGGGTATGGTGGTGAGAAAGGCAGTTCATATGGCGAATACTATGCATATTGATGTGCTGGGGGTGGTGGAGAATATGAGCTACCTGTTGATTCCGGAGACGGGGAAGAAGCTCGAGCTCTTTGGCAAGAGCAAGGGAGAGGACATGGCAAGGGAGGCCGATGCACCCCTTTTGGGGCAGTTGCCTATAGATCCAGAGCTTGCCCAGCTTTGCGATGAAGGCGATATCGAGCGCTATAACTCCGAGGCTTTCATCGCCTTTTCCCAGGCCTTCACCGAGGCGATGTCGTCCAAAGAATAGGTTGTAAGTTAAACTAGCTGTGAAGATCTGAAAAATGAAACAAGTTGTGGAAGACGCTAAGTCCTGTACCGAGTGTAATGACTGTATGGATGGATGCCCTACGTATAAAGTCACCGGTGAAGTTCAGCTTTCACCGATAGGGCGTCTGCAAGCTGCTATTAAGGTGTTTGAAGGAGAAGATGTAAGCGAGCAATCGGTGGAAAGTCTCAATAGCTGTCTGGCATGCATGGAGTGTGATGCCGTATGCCCCGAAGGAATCAAGGTTACCGAAATTGTGCTTAAGTCTAGGAACAAGCTGGTTGAAAGGGGACAGGGTCCCCTGCCGGGACAGAACAGGATAATTGAAGGGATTCTAGCTAAGGGGAACTCGGTAAATGGTGAGCCAGAGAAAAGGCTGGAATGGCTGCCTGGGGAGTTCCCGCGGCGGGAATCCGATACTCTTTTATACATGGGTTGTCTTGGCTCTTATGTGGTGAAAGATGCGGCAACATCCGCCTATCTCGTATTAAAAAAGCTTGGTTTCGATTTTATGCTTCTGGAAGATGAGGGATGCTGCGGAACCTATATTTATGAGTCCGGAAAAGTGGATCTTGCCAGCGAGCTTTTTACGAAGAATGTAGAAAGGTTCAATTCAGAGGGCATCCGTAGGATTGTCTGCCTTTGTCCTGCTTGTCAGGAGTGCTTCAAATATTTCTATCCTGAGGTGGTAGGAGAGCTGAAATTCTCAGTCCATCACATAGTGGAAATCATATACGATTTATTGAAGGAAAATCGCACTTTGCTAAAAAAGGTTCAGAGAACCATGACCTATCAGGACCCCTGTCGGCTGGGCAGGAGGGAAGGGATGACTGAGGAGCCTAGAGAATTGCTCAATTGGTGCGGCGCTGAGTTGAAGGAGATGGTGAAGAACAGGGAAGGGGCGCAGTGTTGTGGTGCGGGAGGTGGGGTCATGACCGTTTATCGGGACCTTTCCATGAAAGTAGCAACCGATGTGCTAGACATGGCGGAGACGGAATCTATCGTTAGCTCCTGCCCCTTTTGCGCTTTTTGTTTAAACCGCGCCGCTAAAGCGGGGGAGTTAACAAAGCGTGTAACCTATTTTACCAATATAGTGCTCGATTCTCTATCATAGGCCGCGGAAATCGAGGAGGCTGCTCAGAATCGTAGTTGCCCATCCTTCTTTGAAGGATTGGGTATTTGTGCTCGGACAAGTCGGAGAAACCACAGAAATTGGGGGTGGATGGGCTCCAAATATCCTCAAAACAAAAATTACACGGCATCACTAAGTTGAAGGAGGTGGAGAAATGCCTCTGTGCATTAATACCCTTGGTGAGAATACTGCTGGAAGACCTCGTGTACTTGCTGAGTGGGGGTTGAGCATTCTGGTGGAGACGGACGATCTGAAAATACTGCTCGACACCTGCGCCAGCGCTACAGTGCCTCACAACGCCTCCGTTTTGAGAGTGGATTTATCAACAATTGACAAGATCGTATTAAGTCACGGTCATTATGACCATACGGGTGGGCTTAGGGCAGTGCTGGCTGAGACAGGGGCAGTTGAGGTCGTTGCCCACCCCGATATTTGGAGTGCCAAGTATGGCGTTTTCGGCGAGCACAAGCAGTATAACGGCATACCCTTCGTCCGCGAGGAATTGGAATCCTTAGGTGCTTCATTCACCCTGAGTCGCGATCCAGTTTGGATCACCGATGACATCGTGACCACAGGCGAGATCCCAATGGTCACCGAGTATGAGCAGATCGACTCCCGCTTATATGTTAAGGTGGATGGAGAGCTAGTCCCTGACCCGTTTCCAGATGATCTTGCCCTCATCATAAAGACCGAATTAGGACTGGTGGTCGTTCTGGGCTGCGCCCATCGCGGTATGATAAATACGCTATACCACGCTCGTGAGATAACCGGTATAGAGCTTATCCATACAGTGGTTGGGGGCACCCACCTCATCAGCGCTTCTGAGGAGCGCATCTCGCGCACAGTTGAAGCCCTCAAGGAGCTTGGCGTTCAAAGGTTGGGGGTGTCACACTGCACTGGCTTGCCTGCAGCGTCAATACTGGCGCGGGAGCTTGGCGATAGCTTTTTCTTCAATAATGCCGGCAGCAGGATAACCATCCCATGATAGACTCGGTTGCCTTTGTCTTGACAAGCATAGTATAATGTGGGGACTCAAGGGGGTGGAGAATGTCCCTAGCAGATTTGCGTGATTTATTTATTGTTATCTTTTCCATAGCGGGGATTGTCGCCGTCATCTTTATTAGCGTTATCACCTTTTTGCTTTACCGCCGCGTTCGCGTTATCCTTGCTTCTTGGGCTGCGACAGTAGCGAATATCCGTGACATAACTTCCGTGTTCTCGGAGAATATCGCCAAGCCACTGGCCAATATCGCTAGTGTTGTGCAGGGGATATCTAGGTTTTTTGAGTTTATCTCAAGACCTATAAAGAGAAAGGAGGAGGAGGATAGAGGTGGCTGGAGAGAATAGAGGGCAGTACTTTCTCCTAGGAGTTGTCTTGGGAGGGCTTATCGGCGCAGGAATCGCTATTTGGGTTATTGAGAGCAGGCACGTGCGGTTTAGGAAGCAAGGTGCTGGCTTCGGTGGCAAGGTATCTGAATTTATCTCTGTGGTCCGAGATGAGTTCATACCTGGCTTGAGGGAGGCCATCAGGCAGAGTACAGAAGAGGAAACAGAGGTTCCTCACCACATCTCCTCTGATGAGGAAAGGTTTGGGGAGGAGAGCGAGGTATAACTAGTACAGCGACACTTATGATGAAAAAGCCAAAAGGGAGGACAAGCCTCCCTTTTTAGTTTTCTTTGTATCTTGGGTAGGAGCCAAGGATCTTGAGCAGGGCAGTCTTATCTCTCACTCGCTGTAGCGCCTCGCTAATAAGCGGTTCGTCACGGTGCCCCTCCAGGTCAAGTAGGAAGAAGTATCGCCCCAAGCTTTCTTTAGAGGGGCGAGATTCCAACTTTGCCAGATTGATATTTCGATCGGCAAACTCCTGAAGCACTTCGGAGAGTACCCCAGGCCGGTCTTCACCAAAGGAAAAACATAGCGAGGTCTTGTCAAAGCCCGTTGGTGGATGATCTGTTGGAGCGAGGACCACAAAGCGGGTGACGTTGGAGGCCTGGTCCTGAATCTCCCTAGCCAATATGTCTGCGCCGTATAGTTCGGCGGCCCTAGCTGTGCCGATAGCGGCACCGGGGTGGCTGGAAGCCATCATCTCCTCAACCGCGGCGGAGGTTGAAAGGGCGGCAACGACCTGCGCCTTAGGGAAGCAGCACTCGATGAAGCGGCGGCACTGCCCCAATGGCTGGGGATGGGAGAAGATCACCTTTACATCGCTCACCTCTGTCCCTGGCTTCGCCAAGAGATGATGCTTGATGGGCAAGACAAGCTCTTTTCTGATGAGCACCTTCGACTCGTGGATAAGCAGGTCCAGCGTGTCGTTTACCGATCCCTCGATGCTGTTCTCGATAGCCACCACCCCTTCCTCTGCCATCCCTGAGGCGACGGCGGCAGCTACCGCGGCGATGCTGGGGAGGGGGGTCATCTGGGCGGTTTTATCATAGAGGAGTGCTGCTTCCTCGGTAAAGGTCCCCGGCGGTCCCAGATATGCAATCCTTTTCGCTGTCTTTTTAGTCCTCTTCCACATCTACCCAATCCTCGCCATTCCAGGTCTTGCCATACCGTTCGTGTATTACCAGCGCAAGCAGCAGTGCACTCTGCAAGAGACTACCATCAATGTCTCTGGGTACATTATCTAGCACACTTGATGAACGGCGCAGATTTGAATACTGAGAGTAGGACACATTGCTTTCTGTTATCATATCCTGTAACTGGCGCTCTTGCTACACAACGAAGAAATCGTCTGCCTGTATCATTTTTAGGTCATCGACCTTAACAAAAACTGGCTTAAGGTCTCCATTAACATCTTGTTTATATGAGGTTCTACACAAGACCTGCCTGCTAGGTGAATATACAATGTCTCTATAGTTGAGAGTTGTCGTCATATATGGCCATGCCTTCTCGCACATCTTTATGTATTTGCCTATAGGATCCATCACAGCTCGACATACCTCTAATTGGGCCATGACTTACCCCCATTGTAAAGCTTCTGTCTTCCACATTGCAAGCAGCACCATCTGGTGGTTCCGTGCGGTCTTGGTTGACGTAGTCTCTGATTGTCATTAAGGTAATCTTTGGGCCTTACTAATCTCAGGGGAGGGGTTTATATGGATGAGAAGTACCATATCGAGCTTATGAAACTAACCAGCACCAAGTACCTAGACGACAGGGCAAGGGAGATATATAAGCGAAAACTTAACCAGTTGATGGGCACGATGCAGGCTGCAAGCCATGGTGAGTCTCCCCAAGCAGCCGAGGGATTTGCTGAAATAGGAGCACTGCTATATAAATATGGGGATAAGCTGAACATGATATTCCCCTTTTTGCTGAACCTTGTGATTGAATCGATGGTAGAGCTACTTGCCACCAACAACAAGCAACTCATTGTTTTTCTTGATGATACTCTTGGCAGTCGATAGGAAGTTGGCATAGCATGAAATTTCGGCGACCCAAATCTAGCCGTGTTTATCTCTACCCTCTTAAAAGCCTAATCATCACTTACAAACAAGATCTCCCCCCCTTTAAAAGGCATGGCATCACGCCCAAACAAAATCCCCCTCTACTAAGCACTAAGACTATGCTATACTAGTCAGAAAAATGATGAGAGGAGGTCATGCAAATGTCCCTTTCCCAATTTTCGCTCGATGGTAAAGTGGCTCTGATAACCGGCGGCAGCCGTGGCATTGGACGGGCTGCTGCTTTGGGTTTTGCTGAGGCTGGTGCAGATGTTGCGGTGGCTAGCCGGAAACTTCCCGACCTGGAAAAGGTGGTCGGGGAGATAAGGGCATTGGGAAGGAAGTCCATGGCAGTAGCAGCCCATATAGGCAGGATGGAAGATATTAATAATCTAGTGAGCAGAGTCAAGGAGGAGTTTGGCAGGATCGATATCTTGGTGAATAACGCCGGTTCCAACCCGGTGATGGACTCTGCGCTGGATATAGAGGACAGAGCATGGGACACCATTATGAACCTCAACTTGAAGGGGCTGTTCTTCCTAAGCCAGGCGGTGGCCAGGGTGATGAAGGAACAGGGTGGAGGCAGGATTATTAACGTGTCCTCGGTAGCGGGCATCAGGGCTGGCACTCTACCGGTTTATTCCATAAGCAAAGCTGGGGTAATCATGGCAACCAAGGTCATGGCGCAAGAGTGGGCTAAATACAATATCAGGGTGAATGTAATAGCACCAGGGCTGCTCAGGACTCGCTTCAGCGAAGCTTTGTGGAATAACCCGGAGATCCTGAAGGGTGCGGTGAGTAGCACTGCGATGGGACGCATAGGCGAACCTGAGGAAATGGTGGGAACGATGATCTACTTGGCCTCTGATGCCTCCAACTACGTAACCGGGGCGGTTATCAGCGTGGACGGGGGGCAGGCTATTTAGGGTAAGACATAGGTGCCCTCTCTTCTAAGAATGGGGCCATACAGTAATCTTGGTAAAAATGGGGCTATGAGAATATAAACAATTGAGGGGGATTAGCCATGGCAGTGAAGACTTTCGAAGAGTATTTTAGCCGATTGAAGAAGATGAGAAGAAATATGTACATGGGTGGGGAGAAAATAGGCAGGGATGATTAGAGGATTGCCGGGCAGCTACGCGTGATAAAAGAGACGTATGACCTGGCGAGTGACAAAGAGTGGGAAGGGCCATGCACTGCAACTTCACATCTAACCGGAGAGAAGGTAAATAGGTTCACCCATATTCATCAGAGCGTAGACGGCCTCCTGAAGAAGCAGCGGATGACCAGGCTTGTATGCCATAGAGTGGGAGGCTGCATCATGAGGTGCATGGGGATAGACGTCATGAATGCTCTGTCCGTTATCACCTATGAAATGGATCAAGCCCTGGGCACAGATACGAACCAGAACTTTTTGAAGTATCTCAGGTACTGGCAGGATAATGATATATGTGCCAACTGTGCTCAGACCGATACCAAAGGCGACAGGTTGAAAAGACCTCACGAGCAAGCCGACCCCGACCTGTACTTGAGGATAATAGAAAGCAGGCCCGATGGGATTGTGGTAAGGGGAGCAAAGCTTGACAACACAACCGCTCCAGTAAGTGATGAGATAATAGCCATACCTATCAGATTCATGACCGAAGACAAGGCCACGTGCGGGATAAGATATCACACATAATAGGTACGGCAGAGCTTGTTTTAGCCGCCGGTCAGATGAGTGCTTACCGCGCTGAGAAGTCGCCATCTGGAACCTATATACCCGATGAGATCTTGACCAATGCGGGCAGAAGACTGGCAGGTGAAGAGATATATAATGAGTATAAAATCGTAGCCGACCTCGCCGGTGGCCTGTGTTCAACCATGCCCGTTGAGGAGGATTTCTTCGCAGAGGAAACAAAGGAGCTGGCAAATAAATACCTGATGAGAAATCCCCAAATATCCGCAGAGAATCAGCACAGATGCTTCCGCGGTATAGAAAATATGATAGTCTCAGAATTGTCCGGTGTGATGCAAGTGGGAGGATTGCATGGTGGTGGCTCTCCCCAGATGGAGACTATCACCATGATGGCGAGATACGATCTTGAGAGCTTGAAGAGCATAGCGAAGTATCTGTTCGGGATAGAAGGGGTATTGCCCAAGTATGAAAGGCCAACAGTAACCCCGAGGAAGATGCTGGAAAGATTTCGAAAGTCGTACGGGGGTTAGGATGGACAAATATTAGCCCACCCGCCCGCCCTTCTTGGCAGTCTGAGCGCAGCGAAGAATCTCGGTGGGGGGGATTCTTCGGGCCCCTTCGTTTCGATGAGGGTCCCTCAGAATGACATGTACTCCCAATATACCTTGACGCGAGAGCGCTAGGTCCTGCCTTGCGCTTGTCGAAGGGCCGTTCATGGTTCGACATCCTTCCGCAGAAGGACCACGAACGGCGTTGGTGTTGGTACGTCTCATTGATTATTCCGATCATCCTGAGCCTGGGCCGTAGGACGGCTCCGAACGAAGTATCGGACTCCGCAGGGCGGAGAGTCCGTAAGACGGACCGACCTGTCGGCCTCGAAGGGTGTTCCTCTGCTATGGTGGTCTGGGGGTTCCTCAGAAGTACATCTTAGGCAGGTAGGCGGGCCGGAACGATAGGCACAATGGGGACGGGGTGACGTATACATAATCATGTAAATGATTACAAAGGCTTTAGAAGAAGTAGCGCGAGGCTTTAGCATCGCTATAAAGAGGCTACCCTAAAGGGTAGCGCTACATTAGGCGTAAATGCAGAAAGAAAGGTTATTAAACGACCTCAATATAGCCCTTTACAGAAAGGGTGGTGTGGGGCTAAAATGGATACGATTTGAGCGGGTGTAACTCAGTGGTAGAGTTCTTGCTTCCCAAGCAAGCTGTCGTGGGTTCGAATCCCATCGCCCGCTCCATTGTTTATATGGCTTGACAACAGTCACCGTTCAATTGACAAGTCGGACGGCAAAGGCGTTTTCCCCACCGGCGATCATCGACACACAGGCTGGCACAACCTCATGTTTGTAGACAAACACTCTTACACCGTGTAGTGCATAGGTTGACTGGCAGAAAAGCTTGGTCTATTTGTATCGCCCCCGCATAATCTACATACAAAATTGCTAAAAAAGCAAGCCTTTAGTACACGTTTAGCTTTGAATTAACATTAAAATATTGTCTTCAAGACCCCCTTTTGCCCTGCTTTAAAAGTCCATCAGGCATTTTCCTTGGATTGGTCATTCGAATTGTTCATATAGTTGACACCCATCCCTTCTTGTGTTATAAGTGCTCTTGCCCGAAGCTCATTCTTGATGTTTGCTGATGAGCTCCTGAATACGTGGTCAGGTTTTTGGTGCCAGACCCCATCGATAATGCGTTTCGCATTCAGATAATAGGGTCTGGCTTTTGTTTTTCTAAGGCGGGGCGGTGAGGTGGGGCCTTTAATTAGAAGAAGCTTGGTCTAACTTGGGAGCAGTATAAGAAGTTGACACCAAAGAAAGCAACCAAGAAGATGAACTCTTTCTGGTAGTGGCACTCTTTCACGACGTTACACATTGCTATTGGCGGGGATATAGAATGGGAAGCGCAAAAAGGAAAGCGCATCATGATAATGATGATATTTAAGACATGAGACTACTCAAAAGGGTTTGGGAAGATATCATCATAACAGGTAAAATAAACTAACAGGGGGTGCAGGAATGGCTGGTAGCTTGAGAGCGGAAATCCGGAGCTATGAGGCGGAGAATAAAACCAAGGTCAAGGGCCCTATTTGGCCTCATATGAGGTGCATATGCTGTCCAATGTCGTTCTTGGGGTGTTCTAGGGCGAAGAAATCTACTACGGCTGAGAAGCAGTAGCCCATCCAGGCGAAATTGGACAGGGCAAGCGATAGCTTGCAGATTTAGTCCTCGCTATAGGGTGATACGGCTACCTTTTATTAGTGACCTCCCTATTGCCGTATTGCCGTACTGCCCCCATGTTTCTCCGAAATTGTTCTTAAATGGAACCCCTTATCATATTATTAGAACCAGAGGATGATTTTAATTTGCCTTAAAACGCGCTTAGCGTTAGCTATTTGGGCGGTATCTTGGGGCAACCAGGGTCTCAGAATGCCTTTCATGATAACAAGGTGTCGAAATTCAGCGATTTGGACGCCTTCCTAGCCTACAGAGAAGACTGGCTCAATAGCCTGAGCCTGCAACAGTTTCACCCTTGATATGAGGAATAGAGAATAGCTTCCTTGTTTTGTAGCTATTGCAATTGGGGCATTGCACCTTCTGGTGCAACTCCTTCCAACGGCGGAAAACCTCGAATACCTCTCCACATTCCTGACACTGAAAGTCATAGGCGGGCATAATCTCCACTTATCCTTCACCAAACGACGGCATGGTTTGCCGATCTTACTCGATATATTGAGTTAGCTGTTGTTCCAACTGGTTCTTCGGCGTGGCTCCTACTATCTGGTCTATGAGCTGCCAATCTTTGAATACGAGCAGAGTTGGGATGGACATGATATTGTACTTCATTGTCACCGATTGATTCTTATCCACGTCCAGCTTGCCAAATGTGATCTTCCCCTGATAGTCCCTTGCCAGCTCCTCGATTACCGGTGCCACCATCCGACAAGGGGCGCACCATTCCGCCCAGCAGTCAACTACCAGCAACCGGTGCTTCCCCACCGCTTCGTCGAAATTATCAGCGGTCAGTTCAAGGACCAATCCCCTTTGTTCCTCTTCAACTGTCTCATTGACCTCCTCTTCTTCAAGAAGCTGGACGGTTAACCTGTACTCATCCGCCTCTTCAAATTTTATTCGCAGTCCCTTCTCCTTGAACGAGCCCTTCAATTTCGTCTGGGCCTCTTGCAGTAAGAACTGTTTGCCCTGGCTCTCGTATTCTTTTAGCCGCTTATATAGCCCCTCAGAGTCAAGCCTATCTGTGAAAAAATCGGCAAGAAGAGAATTCAGGTTGTTGAGCTCTTTCATTCTCACCTTCTCTTCTGCGATTGCGTCTCCGATTTTGGCCAGCTTCTCTCTAACCAGCGGCGATAGTTCTTCTTCCCACTCTACCATTTTGACCACTCTCCTCAGTTATGCCAGAACACCGTCAGATATATCTTGCCGTCCTCCTTCTGCCCCTTGACCAGCTCGCAATGTCTCAATATGGTAGCCTGGGTTTGTATCTCATATGGGGACAGAGCAAAATGTCCCATCAGCTCCTCACCGGTAACCTTCTCCCGGCTTCTGATGAACTCGTAGATCGCCTTCTGCAATTCAGTCAAGCCCTCTGCGCCCTGCTGCCCCATGCTCTCGCGGCTGCGCTTGGCGGCGTAAACTGCCCACGGGTCGCAGGCTTTCGCCGGGTAAGCAGCTTCTATGTAGCAGTCTTCACAGAGCGTCTCGCCTCTATGAACGCGGCCCTCATCATCAGCCAATTCCTGGTTGCAACGGTTACACCTCATTGTAAACCAGTCCACACTAATGGTCACATATATTATCGCTTGTTTCCAGCATTCCCTTCATGTGGTTCAGGACTATCTGCTCGGGGTCATCTCCACGAGCGCCGACAATGACCTCGATGTGGTTTTCCCTGAACAGTGTCTGGGCTCTGGAACCCATGCCACCGGCTATGACAGCGGAGACGCCTTCTTCCGCCAGCCACACCGGTAGTAACCCCGGTTCATGCCCGGGCGAAGCTACAAGCTCCTTGCGCACGATCGCTTTTCTCTCTATATCAACATCGATCAAAGCAAAGTGCTCACAGTGGCCAAAGTGCTCCGTCAGCTTGCCATTGCTTACTGGTATGGCATATCTCATAATAAGTCCTCCTCTATTCTCTGCGGCAGGTGTCACCTGTGGAGCACGGAGGGGTTTCGCAACGCTCCGACCTGCCACAGCAGGTTTTCCCTGGCGTTGGGGTTTCCATCCTTATCATATAAGAGCTAGCGATAAGCCTCTCAACGTTCTCGCTGCCGCAGCCAGGACAGTAGATGGACTGATTGTCTGCGCCACGAAAAAGTATCTCCGATATTTTACCGCATTCTTTGCATTTGATGTCGTAGACTGGCACTTCTCCCTTTCCTCCATTCAGCCAGTGTCAAATGAGGCCACCGGCCTCATAGGTTCACGCTTCAGGTTGGACTGCTTGGGGCGCAAGCCGTGCTGGAAGAGCCCGTGGCGAATACAGATAAGACCCGCCGAGCGTTCTCGGCGCTGCACTTGGGGCAGTTTGTGTCGCTATCGCTATCGGCTATACTTCGACGGAGCTCAAATCTCTCGCCGCACTTTGCGCACTCATACTCATAGATTGGCATAGCTTATGACCCCTTCTATCCTTTCAGCGCCTGGTCAATGCGCTGCCACAACGCTTCTATCTCTTGGGAAACCCTGTTTCGAGAGTACTCCACCACTGGCAGGCCCTGGACTAAAGCCTCTGTGACTGCGTTGTCCAGGGGAATCTTGGACACCACCTCTACTCCTTGACCTAGGCAAAACTGTTCAATCTGGTGGGTGTTTTCCCCGTTTATATCGTATTTGTTGATGCAAACCAGTGCGGGGATACCAAAGTGAGAGCAGACACCGAGGACTCGCTCAAGGTCGTGTATCCCGGATAAGGTGGGCTCGGTCACTATAAGAGTAAGGTTTGCCCCGGACAGTGATGAAATGACCGGACAACCGATGCCAGGAGGCCCATCGGTGATAATGTAGTCCAGTCCGTTTTTCTCAGCGATGAGTCTGGCGGTCTGTCTTACCAGCGCCACCAGTTTCCCTGAGTTTTCCTCAGTGATCCCTAGTCTGGCATGGATAAGAGGCCCGTAGCGCGTTTCCGAAATGAACCAGTGACCGGAGAGGCATTCCTTCATGGCGACAGCCTCGGCCGGACAGACTTGGTAGCAAAAGGCGCAGCCTTCGCAGGAAATGGGGTCGACTATGAAATCTCTGATGGCGTCGAAACGGCACACCTCCTCGCAGAGACCGCACTGGGTGCACTTTTGCTCATCGATCACCGCAACCTGCCCGCTCCAGAACTCATTTTCCTCCTTGAGCGTCGGGCGCAGCAACAGGTGGAGGTCAGCAGCGTCCACATCGCAGTCGGCTAATGCCTTGTTCTTAGCAACAACAGCGAAGGAACCTACAATACATGTCTTGCCGGTTCCGCCCTTGCCGCTTAAGACGACGACCTCTTTCACCTATCCGCTTCTCCATCAAGTGAGTTTGATCTTTAGTGTAGCATTTGTATCTGCTCTTGACAATTTACTGTTTCTACAGAAAACAGATATTGCCATCCAAGAGGCGCTATCACTTTACTATCTGCCTGCCCTGCGATGCTGCCTACCACGGCCAGATCGCTGCGGGTATATGGACATTATACTCGGCATTCTACAAATAGGACAGGACTTAGGAGGTCCAGCTATCATGGCCTCGAAATGACCATCCCGTCAGTCACCGCCAAGTATTGCTGGCATATGCCCGCCAAATATGAGTTATTGTCATATGCTCATAATTATGATAGCATAGGTATGACTGTATCGTCAAGAACTGTCTTCGATCCCAAAATAGCGATTGAAAACTAAAATATTTAACCCAAATTGCACTTTCTAAAGCTAATCGCTATTCTAGGGAAAGAGGTTGTTTAGTAACCTTGCCTTCTGCAGTTACACCTAATATAGAGCCCCGACACATCGGGGCCTTCGTGAAGCGAGGCTGAAGCCTCGCGCTACGGTGTTAAACGATATCCATAATCACTTTTTAGGACTGCAACTGGAGGAAGAGATGAGAGTTACCGTTGTCTACGACAACGAGGTAAGAGAAAGAGGGCTTAGGGCAGATTGGGGGTTTTCATGCCTTATAGAAAGTCTGGAGATGCCCCAGATCCTGTTTGATACTGGCTCCAGCGGCCCCATATTGCTCCACAATATGAATCGGCTGGGACTTGACCCGAATGCCATTGACATAATTGTCATCTCACATGCTCATGGTGACCATACCGGCGGTCTTTCGCATATCCTGGAGGCAAATGACCATGCTGAGGTTTATCTACCGGCATCGGTTACCGCGGTGATATCGGGAATAAAGGTGACCAGAGTTAGAGAATCCCTTCAAATCTGCGAAAAGGTGTTTACTACCGGTGAGCTAAAGGGCATGGAACAGTCTCTTGCTCTGGATACTGATAAAGGAATTGTTGTGGTTACCGGGTGCTCTCATCCGGGGGTAGGGGAGATCATCGATGCCGCTACGCGATACGGGAAGGTCGATGGAATCATCGGCGGCTTCCATGGGTTTCGCCAGTTTGAGCGGTTGAACGGCCTATCATTGATATGCCCCTGTCATTGCACCCAGTATAAAAAAGAGATAAGGCGCCTTTTCCCCGAGCAATGCGTTGAATGTGGTGCCGGGCTGGTGCTCGACCTATGAATAGCTGGGGGGTTGCCGCTTAGTTCTCCGTAGAAATCCGACACTCATCCTCCTTCCTGAGTGGTGTGTTCATTCTTAATCCCATGTGGGGTCGGTGGTAGTGATAACGTTCCAGGAACAATTCTACCATCTTCTGACACTCCGGCAAATCTTGG
>JAUWRG010000015.1 GCA_030610655.1 Dehalococcoidia bacterium | reverse complement strand
CTCACGATGCTTCCCCACTCTTCTGGCTATCCGGATTTTTGGCATTCCCTGTTCATAGAGCTCCCAGCATAGAACTATCAAGGTTTCATTCGTCATGCCCATATTTTACATGGACTGTCGGATATTTATGGAAACATTGCGTAGTTGGCGCAGGAGTGTAGAGTCTGCACCATAAGCAAAAGTAGCCCAAAAGAGAGGTAGGCTTCAGGGAATAATGGCTAAGGTGCCTGAAGCAATCGATGGTTGGTAATTAGCCTCTGGCAGAGAAGGTTTTTAGACAGCCTGTTATCAGGTTTAGCATGATTAGCTATAGATACTCACAGTGGGATGGAAGCCAGGAAATCTCCGAGGTGAGCGCCGACGAGCTCATCGATGCCCTCTCTGATCGCCTTACCTTTGACGGGGATATGTTGCGTGCCCTTCAAAGGCTTTTCCGGTTCGGACTGCAAAATCGAGCGGGGGAGAGGCTGCAGGGCATCCAAGATTTGCTCCAGAAACTGCGCGCTCTCAGGCGGCAGACCCTTGATAAATACAACATAAGCTCGGTGCCTGATGAAATTCGCCAGAGGTTGGATGAGGTTATTCGGACTGAGAAGGAGGGAATCGAAAGGCGACTGGGGGAGGCGTGGACCAGCAGGCAAGATGAAGATTTTGTCAAAGCCCTGGAGAATGTAGCCGCCAAGAACCTCTCCTTGAGGCGAGGCGGTGTGCCAAAGAGAAAATTGTTATCAATACCTTTATGCTGGATAGTGACCCCTATGTTAAGAGTTTCGTTGATCACCTCACCAAAGCTAATAAAGGCAGGGTTTTTTTACCAGCCCGGAGAATCTAGGGGCTTATGTATTGGTTGACTACCTCTCTAGAAGAGGAAGATGATTATTTCCTAGTCCCGCGGTGGCATAGAGACAGGTTGCGACTATGGGGGGAATTTGTCTGAAAACCACGGGTAGGTTGGAGCACCCGCTCCAATCATGATGCTTATAACGGATGCTCCAGACTATCTTGTTTTGCTGAAGTTCTCGGGAAGGCTCAGAGCGATCGCACTGTATGGATACCGAACTTTACGAAGATGAGGGCGCCTGAGAAGAACCTAGTTTGGTGAGAGGAATCCCCTGAGCGCAAAGCGGGCACTCATCAGGGGCATAGGTGGGGGTGGAAACCTGATGGCAACTGAAAACAGGATAGCCTTCTATATTGGTGACTCCTCCTGATGAACGGTCAACCAGCACTCCCACCCCGGCGATTTCGCCGCCATGTCTCTTTACTGCCTCGATCGCCTCAAGTATGGAACTTCCCGTGGTCAACACGTCATCAACAACGAGCACTCTTTCCCCACGATTAATGGAGAATCCGCGCCTGAAGTCTCTCCTCGTGCCATCACGCTCCGCGTAGATGCTTCTGACCCCCAGTTGCCGTGCCACCTCGAATGCGATGATGATGCCCCCCAATGTGGGACCAGTCACCACCTCGACCGCTGCGCCTTCGAAGTGCCGGGCAATCATCTTGCAGAGCCGCTCGGTGTGTTGTGGAGAACTCAGCACCCTGAACTTCTCCCAATAGACAGGCGAGTGCAAGCCTGAGGTGAGCTCGAAATGCCCCTCCAGAATCGCTCCTGCCTCTCTAAAGATTTCCTCGACCTCTCGTGACAAAAGGGCTCCTTTCAATCTATCCCACTCAGAAGGACAACTTCACCAGTCACACTGAGCGGAGCGAAGGGTGGCAATCATGGCTCCTTTCTGTCATTCTGAGCGGAGCGAAGAATCTAATCTAGGGCATAGGAGTAGCTCGGGATGAGCTGCCAATCACTGAACGGCCAGTAGCAAAGCCACACCTTTCCGATGATGTTTCCGCCGGGCAGCTCCCCCCAACTGCGGGAATCGTTGCTGTGATTGCGGTTGTCGCCCATAACGAAGTAGCAGCCCTCAGGCACCTGCGTGGAAGGGTAATCACTGTTGGGTGGCTCTACAATGTAGTCCTTCTCATACTCATACAACGGGAAGGTATATCCGCTATTATCAGTGATGTAAACAGTGCCGTCCGTTATCTCCACCGTTTCCCCAGGCAGACCGATCACCCTCTTGATGAGGTTCTGATCAGAGTTTTTCACGGAGTGGAAAATGATTACATCGCCACGCTGAGGGTCACCGAACCAGTAAACTGCCTTAATGACTAACAGGCGTTGAGACTCCTCAAAGCTGGGCTCCATGGAGGAGCCGTGCACCTGGCAGCTCTGTATGGTGAGTTGCACTGCGAAGAAGATACACACCGCCAAAATGAGGGTTATGAAAATATCACGGACTGTGGACATGTTTTTCCTCGATTGACTGTTTATTATAGCCTATTTGCTGGGCCTCTTCCACCTTTGCTCCGCAAATAGATTCTCATACTCTATTTTGGGTGGGTTGGAGCACCAGCTCCAATCACGCCTGGAGCATCTGCTCTAGGCTACCCTCTTTATTCAGAAAATAGAATGTTTCCCATATGATGTGAGATTCTTCGGTCGCGGAGTTTATCCTGAGTGAAACGAAGGGCTCCCTCAGAATGACAGCCTATTTGCAACCTGCTTCGCAGCCATAATTGTTTGGTGGGTACCCACGCATGCGTGTTTGCTTGGACGAGGGGGCGATGTCTGATAGAATGTGCCCGATGGAAGAGGAAGAGCTTATAGAGCGCAGTAAGCAGGGCGACCTTGACTGCTTTAATCTGCTTGTGGAGAGGTATCAACGGCAGGTATATAACCTTTGTTTGAGGATGCTGGATAACACCCACGATGCTGAGGATGTCACTCAATGCGCCTTTATCTCCGCTTTTAAAGGCATAGGCAGGTTCAAGGGAGGCAATTTCAGGGCATGGCTGTTTCGTATTGCTGCCAATGGGTGCCGTGACCAGCTTCGCCTACTTCGCCGTCGCCCTACCAGCTCCCTCGACGCCCTGCCGCTTGATCTCGAATTGGAAGACCGGCGTGCCCCATCCCCGGAAGAGTATGCCATAAACCAGGAATTGGGGGAGCATATCAGGCATGCTTTGGCTGGTCTCCCTGCCGACCAGCGGCTGGCGGTCATTCTTCGCGACATTATGGGGCTCGATTATGAGGAGATCGCCCAGTCCACCGCTAGCTCCCTCGGCACAGTGAAGTCCAGAATCAGCCGGGGAAGGGCCCGGCTTCGCGAGCATCTGAGGCAATATGTGGAACTTTTTCCCTAGAGATTTCGTCTGTATATATAGAGAGATGTTTAAGAGAAAGAGAGAGTGCAAAAAACTAAAGGGGATGCTTTCCCCGTATATCGATGGACAGCTTAGCCCTTCGGAAGTGAAAGGGGTGGAACGCCATATCGAGGAGTGCGATGCTTGCCGTCGTGAACTTGAGTCCCTTAGGGCAGTGGTGGGCCTGCTTCATCGAGTGCCTATGGTTGCACCGCGACGTTCTTTCACTATCGCTGCAAGAGCACCGATAAGACGCCCCGTTGCGCTAAGGGCGCTGCGTGTTGCCACTGCAGTCGCTGTATTGATGCTGGTATTTGTCTTCGCCGGCGATGCACTGCACCTTTTTGAGGAAGGACGTGTTGAGGACAGATCCACTCCACAGGAATACACTGCCACATCTACCCCCATGGATGGAGAGGGATTAGATACAGAGCTAAAGGCTTTTGAAGGTGGATATGCCTGGCCGGTGCGCTATGTTGAGCTGGCCTTGATGGGGGTGGTGGTAGTGTTAGGGGGTACGACGGTAAGCTTGTGGCAAAGAACGAGAGAAAGAGAAAGGGCCGTTAAGGGCTGATTCTAAGAAAGGGGGGTGGCAAGTGAAAAAGTGGTTGTGTTTGGTGATCAGTTTGCTTGCGGCACTAGCCGTACTGGGAACACTGGGTTGCGTCTCAGATCAGGCAGGGCAGTTCACTCAGGAAGAGAGCCGCATAGTGGCCGAAGAGTATCTGAGGAGCAGCCCCACCTTCGCCTTCGATGGCATAGAAGATAGTATCATGCTGGTGGGCACCGATACTATGCGCTGTCCTTGCTGCTGGGGCTTTGAGTTTGATTTCCAGTGTGCTACTGCTGGCTACGGCGACAGGTCGGGGCAGGTAGTCGCTCAAGTCATAACTCTCCATACGGCCAATATCGTGGTTCAAGAGGGAGAGGTGGTTCAAGCGACCATGGATGGGATGTGGGACATGATGCAGCAGGAGATACTCCCTGGTGAGAGTGCAGAAATAGCCGAGACAATCACAGTGAAGGTAGGCAGTAGCTTTATTCTGTCTCTGGACTCCAATCCCACCACAGGCTACGCGTGGTCGGCTCATTTCGATCCAGAGTATCTTGAGCTGGTAGACACCGAATATGAGCCATCCTCAGACCTTATTGGCGCCGGTGGTGTTGAGAGTTTTGAGTTTCGGGCGCTACAAGAAGGCGATACTGTAATCACGATGGTATATGAGAGAAGTTGGGAAGAGGGCTACCTCCAGAAGGTCGTCTACCAAGTCCACATCACCGAAGCTGAGGCTTAGAGGGCTGTTTGGAAATGTAGTTGCCTATCCTTCTTTGAAGGATTGGGCCATCTTGCCTGATAAATCAGGCAACTACAAAAATAATAGGGTAAGACATTCCTAAAATGCCTAAAGTTGAACAAGGAATCAAAATAAAGCAGCCTTGCTTGGATGGAGGTGGACAGAATGAGAAAGAGATTAGTGCTCGTCGGCTTGGTATCGTTGGTTGCTATCGCCGCGGTTGTCTGTATTCAGCGTAAGCGCATGAAGGAGGCTTGATGTGAAGAACGGTCTATTGCTGGTGGTAGGTTTGCTTGTTGGAGTCTCTTTGCTGGGGACAATCGGCTATGTTTCATCGACAAGCGCCAGCGCCTCTGTTAGCCCACCTTACGAAACGAACCCGCAAAGTCTGTCAAGTGAGCAGCCGGTCTATAATTCCCAGTCGACGGGAATATGGGTGAGTGGTCAGGGCACGGTGACCGTTATTCCCGACGTTGCCGTCCTCAGTTTGGGTGTAGAAGCCGAGGCATCAACTGTGGAGGGCGCGATGGATGAAGCTGCTGTGGCCATGGATCGGGTGATCGTCGCGCTGCACTCCAAAGGGATCGCCGACAAAGACATCAAAACGCAGTGGTTCAATATCTATCCGATAAGAGAGTGGATAGATATCGACTATTCGGTGAGAAGCTGGATAGACGACGACTATGAAATACTGGTCGGCTACCGGGTGACCAATATGGTGACCATCAAGATCAGGGACGTCGAGGCCACCGGCCAGATTATCGATGCAGCGGCTAAAGCGGGCGGAGACCTCGTCCGAATTCATGGAGTAAGCTTCACCGTCGATGATCCTTCGACCTACGAAAGCGAGGCCATGGCGCAGGCTATAGCCGACGCCAGAGCCAAGGCCCAGCAGTTGGCCAGTTTTGCCGGCGTACATTTGGGAAATCCATTCTACATCTCGGAGAGCGGCGGCTTTTTCCCTATCTACCAGGATTATGGGATGGGGATAATGGAAGCAGGTCGAGTCCCCACTCCTATCAGTCCGGGAGAGACTGAGATCACCCTCACGGTTCAAATGGCCTTTGCTATCCAGTAGGATGCTCAGCAGAGCTAGTGATGGCCCCGATGGATCGGGGCTCTCGCTTTATATTGCGCTTTACTGGGGCAGATGATAGAATGCGAAAAAGGGGGTAAGTATGGTCCTGAGCGACCGAACGATCAGGGACGAGATCGACAATGGCAGAATTGTCATCGAGCCTCTAGACCTGTCATGTATCCAGCCTGCTAGCGTCGACATTCACCTTGACAGAAAGCTCCTGGTCTTCAGAACGTGGCGCTCCCCCTTCTATGTTGATGTGAAACAGAGCCAGGACGATTTGACCGAACTAGTTGAGATCGAAGGGGAAAAGCCTTTCCTTTTACCACCTGGTGAGTTCGTCCTGGGGAGCACCGTTGAGAATATAGCCCTGCCTGATGATATAGTCGGTCGGCTGGAGGGGAAAAGCTCCCTAGGGCGCATCGGGCTTCTGATTCACTCCACTGCAGGCTATGTTGACCCCGGCTGGCAGGGGCATTTGACGCTGGAGCTCTCCAATGTGGCAAAGCTGCCTGTCACCCTCTACTACGGGATGAAAATCGGCCAGATATCGTTTATTCGCCTCACATCTGCTGCGCAAAGATTGTATGGAGATGAGAGTCTGGGAAGCAAATACCAGGGGCAGACCGAGGCGACGGCCAGCAGGTACTATAAGGATTTCGAGAAGAAAAGTCGGTAGAAACTGGCATTCAGGCAGAGCCATGTGAGGGAATGCATTACGGCGACGGTGTCTCATTATAATCAGAGGATGAAGAAATGTTTACCGGAATCGTCGAAGAGATAGGGACTGTAAGGGCAGCCCACCCCGGCAAACTGACGATTTACGCTACCAGAGTCATTGAAGATGCGAAAGAAGGCGACAGTATCTCGGTAAATGGAGCTTGTCTCACTGTCACCGAGATTTCTGATGACTCCTTCTCTGTGGATGTAATGCCCGAGACTCTCCGGCGTACTAACCTGGGGCTTCTCCAGCCGGGCGACAAGGTGAACCTGGAGCGCTCCCTTGCTGTTGGCGGTCGCCTGGGAGGACACTTCGTCCAGGGGCATGTCGATGACACGGGAAGGGTTATCTCGATAACGCCAGAGGAAGAGGCTCTGCTCGTAAGATTCGAGGCCCCTCAGGAGATAATGAGGTATATAGTTCGCAAAGGCTTTATCGCTGTCGATGGAGTGAGCCTAACTGTGGTAGAATGTGACAGTAGTTCCTTCGAGGTCTCGTTGGTGGCCTATACGCAGCAGACTACTAACCTCGCCAGCAAAAGACCTGGAGATGTGGTAAATTTAGAGGTGGATATCATCGCAAAATATGTGGAGCGACTTAGAGGCGAAGCACGCTCAGCGATAACCATGGAGTTCTTGGCGGAGCATGGCTTCCTTTCCGCGCCGCTACGATAGCTTGGAGAGGGGACAAAATGGGGCTAGCAACAGTGCCAGAGGCAATCGAGGATGTAAAAGCGGGAAAGTTTGTTATCATCGTCGATGATGAGGATCGTGAGAATGAGGGCGACCTCGCCATGGCGGCCGAGAAGGTCACCCCAGAGGCGATCAATTTTATGGCAAAATATGGCCGCGGGCTCATATGCATGCCCGTCATTGGCGAGCGATTGGATGAGCTAAGAATCCCGATGATGGTTCAGAAGAATACCTCGAGGTACGAGACTGCTTTTACTGTATCCATCGAAGCGAAGCACAAGGTTACTACGGGTATCTCCGCCTACGACCGAGCCGCCACTGTCAAGGCAGTAGTAGACTCGACCTCTAAACCTGAGGACTTTGTCTCCCCGGGGCACACCTTTCCCCTGCGGGCCAAGGATGGGGGAGTATTAGTTAGGGCAGGGCAGACCGAGGCCATCGTAGACCTGGCGAGGCTCGCCGGGCTGTATCCGGCAGGAGTCATCTGCGAGGTTATGAATGACGATGGCACTATGGCTCGCCTCCCCCAGCTTGAGGTCGTCGCGGAGCAGCATGGATTGAAGATAGTAACCGTCGCCGATCTTATCGCCTATCGAAGAAGGACTGAAAAGCTAGTAAAGCGTGTAGCTGAGGCGAGTTTGCCAACTAAATATGGCGATTTTACAGCCATCGCTTACAAGAGTGTGACTGACCCCGACCAGCATGTTGCTTTGGTAAAAGGAGATATAGCAGGAGAAGAGCCGGTGCTGGTTCGGGTGCATAGCGAGTGCCTGACCGGCGATGTCTTCGGTAGCTTGAGGTGCGATTGTGGCGAACAGATCGGCCTGGCGATGCAAGCTATCACCGATGCGGGAAGAGGGGTTCTCCTCTATATGAGGCAGGAGGGGAGAGGCATTGGGCTACACAACAAGATCCGGGCTTATGCTCTCCAGGATAATGGGCTGGACACCGTGGAGGCCAATGAGTCGCTGGGCTTCCCCGCCGACCTTCGTGACTATGGTATTGGCGCCCAGATATTGGTTGACCTCGGTCTAACCAACATTCGGCTCCTTACCAACAACCCCAGGAAGGTGGTAGGGCTTGAAGGCTATGGCCTCAAGGTTATGGAGACATTGCCCATCATCTGCAAACCCAACCCGCTAAACATCGACTATCTGAAGACAAAGCAGTCCAAGCTGGGCCATCTTCTAGAGATAGAGGAGGCGGTGAACTAGAAACCAGATAAGGAGGACGAAGCATTGAGTAAAAGCTATGAAGGCACACTTCTAGGTGAGGGCCTGAAATTCGGGATTGTGCTCTCCCGCTTCAACGAGTTTATTACCGCAAGACTTTTGGAGGGGGCTAAGGATGCTCTAGTGCGTCACGGGGTCAAGGAGGACGATATTGAGGTTGCATGGACCCCAGGCTCCTTTGAGATACCGCTTATCGCCAAGAAGATGGCAGAATCGGGGAAGTATGCTGCTATCATCTGTCTGGGGGCGGTGATAAGAGGTGGAACACCTCACTTTGAGTACATTGCCGCTGAGGTAACCAAGGGAATTGCTCAGGTAGGTTTACAGACAGGCATGCCGGTGATCTATGGTGTAATCACCGCAGACACTCTGGAGCAGGCCATCGAGCGGGCGGGAACAAAGATGGGGAACGCTGGCTTTGATGCAGCGGTAAGCGCCATCGAGATGGCGAACCTGACCCGCTCAATTACTCGGTAACCTTATAGACTCTATCCCCTCGTCTCACTCGGTCGGGGACCTTGATACCGATTGCATCTCCTGCTTTGGCTTCCTGAACATCCACGTTGTTTATCTGCATCGAGCTTACGATAACCTCCATATCGGTGGTGGCACCTTTGATGTGGATATTGTCCCCGACCTTGACTGAGGCAGTGAGGTCGATGCCTGCCACCACCGGCCTGACAAAGAAATCCATAACCTTGCCAATCTCTTCTTCCGCCATAATAACTTCCTCCTTTCCCGTAGTACAAGCTGTAGTATAAGCTGTTTTCTTTTAGCAATCAATATTTTCCCCCCATTGTGGCTGCCATTTTTGCGCCCAGCCGCACTGAAATGTATCTCTGGGGAACACCCCCAGGCCCCTGCCAGAGTGGAGGCCCCTCTGGACTCCCCCTGTTTCTGTTTTCACGCTCGACCATCAATTACTGTAGTTGCATGATTCATCAGGTGCCTACGAATACAGGTTAGCCCAGAGCATCTGCTCTAGGGGGCCTGGTTGGAGCAGACGCTCCAACCTACCCCCTCCCCCTTGAGGGGGAGGGCTAGTGCCTGTCCTGAGCCTGTCCTGAGCCTGTCGAAGGATGAGGGTGAAGCACCCCCATCCATCATAACAAGCCAGTATTTGTCCACTTGGTGCCGATATGATAGACTGACACCATGATTTACTTTGGCACATCCGGGTTTAGCTACAACGATTGGGTGGGGAATTTCTATCCACAGGGCATGCCCAAAAAAGAATGGCTGGTATATTATGCCCGTGAATTCAATGTCTGCGAAATCAATTCCACGTTCTACGCCTTGCCGAAACAATCAAATATAGAATCTATGGTCGACAAAGCTGATGAGCCACAACGCCAAACTGGAATAGACCCCTGTACCAGCTAGCAGGGTATTTGTCATGCATGAAAGGCCTCGCCAAAAGCTTATCAAAGAAGTCACCTTCTTCCTTGTTGCTCTGGCAGTGATAGCTTTGGACCAGATAAGCAAGTTCTTCGTTAGAACTAACATGAGCCTTGGGCAATCAATACCAGAGGAAGGTTTTTTCATGATCACCTACGCTACCAATAAAGGGGGCGCCTTCGGTATCTTTGCCAATCAAGCCTTCCTCATCACCATTATCGCTATCGCTGGCATCGTCACCATCCTTATTTATGTTCGCTACTCCCCGCTTAATCGGATGCCGGTCAGGATTGCCCTTGGGCTTCTTCTGGGGGGCACTGCAGGCAATCTGATAGATCGCCTTTCCGTGGGACGGGTGGTCGACTTTATCGACATTGGCTTCGGTCAATACCGCTGGCCCACCTTTAATCTCGCCGATTCCGTTATCGTGGTCAGCATGATCATTTTAGTTTATTTCTTCCTATTCAAATTCGGAAGGGACCAGCCTGTTCAGCGAAGAAGTGGATAGAAAGCTTGAGTTCATTGCCACTGGAGCGGGTATTCGGCTCGATAAATACATCGCCGAGGAATACCCGGAATTCTCCCGCTCCTACATCCAAAGGCTGATCAGCGATGGTCTTGTCACTGTCAATGACCGTCCTGCCAAGGGTAGCCTGAAAATCAGTAACGGCGATAAAATCACCGTCTTGGTTCCGCCACCTGCTCCTTCCTCCCTGCTACCGGAAGAAATCCCCCTGAACATCGTTTATGAGGATAGCGACCTCTTGGTGGTTGATAAGTCGGCAGGGCTTACGGTTCATCCCGCCCCCGGTCACCCCAGCCACACCCTGGTTAACGCCATCTTGGCTCACTACCCCGACCTCCAGGGCATCGGCGGCTCAATGCGACCGGGGATCGTGCATCGCCTGGATAAGGATACTTCAGGACTCATGGTGGTCGCCAAAAACGATACTGCGCAGCAAAACCTCTCAAGTCAGATGAATGCCCGCTCCGTGGTGAAGCGCTACTCGGTGCTGGTGCAGGGGCACCTCTCCCCAGCGACGGGGATTATCGAGGCTCCCATCGGGCGGAACCCTCGCAACAGGAAGAAGATGGCGGTGGTCTCGGGGGGCAGGGAGGCTCGCACCCAGTATCGAGTCGTCAAGTATTTGGATAACTATACCCTTGTTGAGGTAACGCTGGAGACAGGGCGTACCCATCAGATAAGAGTACATCTTGCTGCCATCGGCTTCCCGGTGGTGGGTGATGAGGTCTATGGAAGGAGGTCGCCCGTCTTAAAACGACAATTTGTTCACGCTTGCTATCTCGGTTTCAGGCTGCCCTCAACCGGGGAGTACGTAGAATTTAACTCAGAGCTGCCATCGGACCTTGAGGAGGCGCTGGAACGCCTTTCGGTGTTGTAGAGGTCTGAGCAGGGTGATAAAATGGCAGGAATAGCGGAGGTTTGAAATGGATGAAAAGCAAGAGGGCATAGTAGTTGAGTACGCCGGGTTCTGGATGAGGCTTGGGGCGTATCTCATCGACTTTATTGCTGTGTGGGTCATAGGCTGGTTTCTGTTAGCTGTCATTGGCTTAATTACCCTTCCATTTAGAATCTCGGAGGGTTTGTTTGAACCATACTTCTATGGAGGGCTGTGGTCCTTTATCTGGCTCATAATCCCCGCTGCTTATTTCATCCTCTTGTGGGTGCTGCGCGGTCAGACCCCGGGGATGATGGCACTGCGGATAAAGCTAATCCGCACCGATGGCTCGCCTGTAGATTGGGGCACTGCCGTGGTGAGGTTTCTCGGCTACATCATCTGCTGGATCACCTTGGGGCTTCTCTTTTTCTGGATTGCCTTTGACGGCCGTAAGCAAGGGCTCCACGATAAGATGGCCGATACATATATGATAATACTGCCGCGAAAGCGAGCGATATTGCCCGAAACCTCTTAGAGAGGCTGAGGGGAGCAAACCCTCATGGGCGGCTGCCCACCAACGAATCATGGAAATAGTCTGAGGCGTGAAGGAATCCTTCCTTCACGGAAAAGCTGAGGGAGAGGACTCCCCCAGCCCTCATAAAGGTGATTTGAAATGGCGGAAACTCAAGAAGGCGTAGTGGCTGAATACGCAGGGTTCTGGATGAGGCTTGGAGCATATCTTATTGATGGGATAATCCTTGCGATTATTAATTATGCCATCTATTTTATCCCCGGGTTTGTTTATTTTGCCATTACCGGGGAGCTTGGGAGCAATAAGCCAGTACCAGGCGCTTTTGCGGTGGTAATTCTTGTGCTATGTCTCATCATAAGCATTGCCTATCCGGTCTGCTTCTGGCGATGGCGCGGCCAGACGCCGGGGAAGATGGCGGTGGGGATAAAGTTGATCCGCACCAATGATTCGCCTGTAGGCTGGGGAGCTGCCGCGATGAGGTTTTTGGGGTATATTATCTGCTGGGTCACCTTCGGGCTTCTCTTTCTGTGGATTGCCTTTGATAGCCGTAAGCGGGGCATTCACGATAGGATTGCCGGTACCTGCGTAATAAAGCTGCCGCGAAAGAAGGCGCTATTGACAGAGGCTTATGAAGGAAATTGAAATGAGCGATTCGGTGCGCGTTCGCTTTGCCCCCAGTCCTACCGGTATCCCCCATGTGGGCAACATCAGAACTGCCCTGTTTAACTGGCTCTTCGCCAGGCACTACAAGGGAAGCTTCATTTTGCGTATCGAGGACACCGATGTCACTCGGAAAGTTGAAGGGGCTGCCGAGGCGATCTTCGATAGTCTCACTTGGCTGGGGCTGGATTGGGACGAAGGGCCAGGCGTGGGAGGGGATTACGGCCCCTATTTTCAATCGCAGCGCCTGGAGATATACCAGGATATAGCAAAACGGCTGGTCGAGGGGGGCTATGTCTATTTCTGTTACTGCTCCCCACAGCGCCTTGAGGAGATGCGAAGGGAGCAGATGAAAAGGAAGCAGCCGCCCGGCTATGACCGCCGCTGTCGCGACCTTACCGAAAAAGAGCGGACGGAATTCGAGGCTCAAGGCATCACCCCCGTTGTTCGCTTTAGGATGCCCCTTGAGGGCCAGATCAAATTTCAGGACTTGATTCGTGGCGAGGTGGTCTTCGAGGCAGCTACTCTGGACGATTTTGTGCTGCTGAAGTCGGATGGCTATCCCACTTATCACCTTGCCAACGTGGTGGACGACCATCTTATGAGGATCTCACATGTTCTGAGGGCCGATGAGTGGCTCTCAAGCACTCCACGCCATATCCAGCTTTACGGTGCTCTGGGATATGTGCCACCACAATTTGCCCATCTCCCTATGATATTGGGGAGCGACCGCGCCAAATTGAGCAAGCGACACGGAGCAACCTCGCTTATGGAGTACCAAAAGCAAGGATTCCTGCCAGAGGCCGTGGTGAACTTTCTTGCCCTGTTAGGCTGGTCTCTGGATGATAAGACAGACATTATTAGCCGTGAGGAGCTGGTGGCAAATTTCTCCATCGAGCGTGTAGGCAAGGCCGGGGCGATCTTCAATCATGAGAAGCTTGCCTGGATGAACGGGATGTATATTCGCAAGTTGAGCACTGAGGAAATGGTGCAGCAGGTGATGCCATTTCTGGAGGTAGGCCTCCCCAAAACGGTGACGCGTCCCATATCACCAGACTATTTTCGCCAGATAGTGCCTCTACTCCAGGAGCGGGTGAGGGTGTTGGGTGAGATCTCCGAGCTCGCCGACTTCTTCTTCGTTGAAGAGCTGGATTATGATGCTGAGTTGCTCCATAAGAAGGGGATGGATAGAGAGGGTGCGATAGCCGCACTCTGGGTGAGCAGGGAGCGGCTGGAAGCCTGCCCCTTCGACGCCGCGTCGTTGGAGGGCGTTCTCCGTCCTCTGGCAGCGGAGTTGGGGCTAAAGACTGGTGCCCTCTTTGGGCTCCTCAGAGTGGCTGTCACCGGGCGCACCGCAGCGCCACCCCTCTTTGAGACCATGGCGGCTCTGGGTAAGGACAGGTGCCTCAAGCGCATCGAGGCAGCACTTGCGAGGTTGAAATAGGGAGTTCACTTAGCAATGTCTATCTTTCATTCTGAGCCCCTCAACCATGTCATTCTGACCCTTCACAAAGTGAAGGGGAAGAATCTAGACCCTTCACGGAGTTTACCCTGAGTGAGATTCTTCGGTCCCCCGACAAATCGGGGTCCCTCAGAATGACAGATAGCGAAGGGTTGAGGGTGACGCTGCGCAGCAGATATATAATAAACACTATCAGATGAAGCGAGTTTACGCATCGGTCATTCTTTTGTATAATGTTAAGGCGCTGGGGAATCGTCTAGTGGTAGGACGGCAGACTCTGGATCTGCAAGGCTAGGTTCGAATCCTAGTTCCCCAGCCAAGCTCTTTTCAGCTTGTAATCTTCCGCTGTCCCTAGTTTCCTCATTTCGAAATCGGTTCGAATCCTGCTTGGTGGCTTTCTATTTCCGAGTATAGGATCGCAGGGTATGTCAACCCTTCCAAGAAGGATGATACTAACTGACGTAAGGTATATAATAGAGCCCCTGTGATGGGTAATAGAGAGCTTAAGAATGCCATCTTTGAGGCGTAGAATCTGATGTGGGTGAAGTATTGTTATCCTGAGTGAAGCCGAAGAGTTCCATCCCGGAGGAAGCATAGAATGGCCTGTGACGAACCTATCGCGCATGTTGCCGAAGATGTCCGGTGCCATACTCTTTATGACCATCTGAGTGGAATAGCTAAAAGAGCTGCTGAGATGGCGGGGGAATTTGGCTGTGCTAAATGGGGACAATTGGCAGGCTTGTGGCATGACCTCGGCAAGTATTCGGAGGACTTCCAGCAGATGATTACTCCTGGAGGAAATGTTAGAATATCAATAGAAAGGAGTGTTCTGTTAACATGGAATCATATCCAATCTCACTGGAAATTTCCGGTTCAACTGCTATGTGGACAAGGCCGGATACAGGAGATTCCCCGGTTAGTTATCCGGTACCAACATACTCGGCAGCAAAGGGTATCTTCGAGTCCATTGTGCGCATTGAGACAGTTGAGATAATGCCAACAAAAGTTGAGATTTGCGCTCCGATTATCTACCACAATTACTCAACGAACTATGGTGGCCCGCTTCGTAAAAGTCCTATCATGGCTACAGGGGATAGTTACCAGCTCCTGGCTACGGTTCTTATTAATGTTTGCTACAGGCTCTATGCCGAATTAAGACCTGCATGAGATAATCGCCCTTTATCTGAGAAAGCACGACTAAGGGCAAGCATGGGATGTAGTGCGCTTCATGCCTGCCAGGATATTTTCAACCGCCGACTAGAACGGGGACAGTGGCATGACATTCCTTTCCTGGGATGGCGCGAATTCACCCCCGATTACATAGGCCCCTTTAGAGAAACAACGCGAGTTGAGGAAGGCATAAACTTGGTCTTGCCAAGTTTGTTGCATAGCGTATTTGAACCATCTGGTAATAAAAAGCCAGTTTATAAGTCAGATATGCATATCGAAAACGGGAGGCTCAGCTATGCTGAATGAACTCAGGGACCTTGCACGCAGCCTTGAAAGAGCAGGAATACTTCAAGAGCAAGAGGATGTAGACCCACATTTCAGGGAGTGTCCGAAGGGAAGCAAAGGAAGCATGAGTTATTGGTTGTACCTGGGCGAAGGTGGAGAGGTTAACGATATTGCTCCATTGCCTCCTGACTATGATGTGACCAGGGTGAGGAAATGGGAAAGGGCCAATGGTTGCTCGTTTCCAGCTTTCAACATCCCTCCGCTTTATGAACCCAAAAACGATGAGAATAAAGAAAAAGTCAAGAACCTAATGAAGGCGTTGGTGAAGGGTGACTGCATTTCAATTGATGACTTGGAAGCCATTCTGGCAGCTAGCAACTCTTTGTGGAATAGCACGAAGACAGAAAGGGTGGATAATTGCCTTAATAGGGCAACCAAAGAGGTTGAGGAGCAGCTTGGAGAAGTACCAAAAGAGTATCTAGCGATAAAGGAATTGTGTGTCAGGACAAAGTTGTTGACCGCTGAAACACTTCATAGTCAACTGAAGGAGCTTGTCATCAAAAAGCTAACCAGCGGATTTAGCCCAGCACCGGATTTAATGGACGTCCTCTTTTTCTATGCGGGCCAAAACCCCAAGGATTATCAGGTGATATTAGAGATTCCTGATTGGTCGATTATCGGAGAGTATCCGGCTACCCATCAAGCAGTGCAAAAATGGATGAACAGCCGGTTTTTATTCTACGGCAGCAGGAGCAGGACTTCCGAAACAAACGAGAGGGATGCTTTTGGAGAAAGTGCTGCTGGAAAAGACGAAAAGTTTCCGCCCGTTCGTATGCACAATGCCCTTGGCAATGTAATTTTGCGTGCCATGAATAAGGAATCACCCTGTCAAATGCGTTACGGAATGATTGATGCAGATTCTTTCCCGGCTGGTAATAAGGTGCGCATAGAAATGAAAAGTGCTCTGGAGTGGCTGGCGTCACCGGAACGAAAGGGGAAAACATGGAGTGACCTGACAAGAAAGATGGATAAGGCGATGCTTCTTTTTGCCTATTCAACCGAAAGGCCAGAGGCAGCACCTGAGTTGGCCGGTTTGTGTGGTATAGCAGATGAAGATGCGTCAGACCCTGACGGGGCAATTTTTGCCGCGATTGCGGAAAGGGTAATTATTACCTTACGGGGGATAACGGATGGTGGCCGCCCAGACACTGATGTCCGGATATTTGTCTTGGCAAAAAGGAAAGGCGACGCCAGAACAAAGGTTTTGGTCAGCAGGCGCTATACGGCAGACCACATGATTACCTCAGCAGAAAATTGGCAAACGGGATGTGGGAATATCCCGCCAATCAGGATTCGCCAATTCGGTGAGAACAAGGGCGATAAGCCGATATGGGCTGAACCCCTGGTTCCATTCCCTGCGGAGTTGGTCTGGTGTCTAAATACAGCATGGCGACGGCAAGGCACATATCCAGAAGCGGTTCACGGCTTTTCTATCAACGATGCCTTGAGTCTGTTGCTGGACGAGGGTTTTGAGGTTCACAGGCTTGCGAGTCGCGCATTAGATGTCATGACAAGAAACAGTTCACCCCTGCTATTGGCTATCGGTCAAGAAAATGCCTTTGGCAGGGTGTTCAGAGTTAATCAGAAGTATTCCAAGCAATCCCGATTATTGCCATCCATATTGGGATTGTTGCTTCACAAAATTGGATATAGGAAAGGAGAGATTATGGATTCACCCGCTTTTCTGGTGGGACGACTCATGAGCCTGACGGATCAGCTTCATTTGAAATACTGTGAGGATATTCGCCGTGGCTCTATCCCATCGCAATTGGCAGGAAATGCTCTGATGGCTACTGCCTTGAAAGAACCCGTGAAGGCATTATCACTGCTTGGCCGACGCATTCTTCCTTATCAGTCATGGGCAACGAGGCTACAAGGCGAGGGACAGAATACCGGATTGGTTAAGTATTTCTTAGCACAGCTTGGTGAGGTATGTGAGAACTTGAAGAATCTGGAATTGCCTTCCCAGTGTTCGGATGTAGATAAGGCGCAAATGCTTCTCGGTTACCTGGCATGGCCGGAAAAAAGGAAGGAGGAACAGGCTAATGAATAGCTAGTCTTTGGCAGCTTCGCCCGAAGTCGGCTCATCAACAATAAATAAAGGAGGAGGAAAAATGTCCAACGAAGAAAAGGGAATTGTGCGTGCGACAGGTTTGCTCGTCATTGAAGTAATCAACTCCAACCCCAATGGTGACCCTGACTTTGACGGCGACCCTCGCCAGCGCCCCGACGAGCGGGGTGAGATTTCACCGGTATCTTTTAAGCGCAAAGTCCGTGACCTTGTTGAAAACAAAGAGGGGCCTGTATGGAGAAAATTTGCCAAGGACTTCCAGCTAGAACTGACACCGGATGAATATGACATCCTTGAGAGCAGGGATCGAGTTCGGGCCGATATCAAAAAATTAGATGAAGATGCGCTCAAAAAGAGATTCTGGGACGGGCGTATCTTTGGCAACACTTGGCTTGAGAAAGGTGGAAGAGCCATAAAGACGGGAGTTGTTCAATTTGGCATGGGTGTTTCTTTGGCGCCAGTTCTGATTGAGCGCCACACAACTACAAATCCGCCTGTGCAAGAAGGGAAAGAGGGTGGCATGGCCCCCCTGGCCTATCGTATTGTGCCGCATGGAATTTACTGCATGCCATTCTTTGTTAATCCCAGTGCGGCGCATAAGACAGGGTGCAGCAAACAGGATATTGACCTGCTGCTTGCCCTTATTCCCTATGCCTATACACATACCAGGTCTTATGTAAGACCCAATGTTGAAATTCTTCATGCCTGGTATGTAGAGCACAAATCACCCCTCGGCTCTTGCTCTGATTTCAAGTTGATTGAGGCATTAACACCAAAGAAGACAAACGATCCTGACAAGCCATCAAAATCAAGAGAGGATTATGGTGAGATCCCTCAGCAGCTTCCACCAGATCTGGCAAGCAAGGTAGCTCCTTTGAGGGATTTGATGGAGTCTATAGAAGATGGATTATCTTGCCCATAGCTCTAGGGAGGGGATTCCTGAGCAGAGCTACTATGATCATGTTTCCAATGTCTTGAAGATGGCTAGAGACAACGCGCAGAGAGTCGCTGCGCATTCGAACTATGGGCCACTTCTCCAGCAAGCTATGGAATATGCTGCCCTTTATCATGACCTGGGAAAACTTGATACTGAGAATCAGCGTGTATTGAGAACTGGCAAAGGAAAGCTTCCCATGAAACATTGGGACGCAGGCCCGGCATATTTGCTTTCTGCACAGACCTCTATAATCCATAACCTGGCAGCGTTATCTATATATTCGCATCATACAGGATTACCCTCGTTGCCTGCTGAAGCAGCAAAGGGGAAGGGCAAAATCTTCCGGGAGTGTGCCAGAGACCCATCGGGCAGAATTATCAAGGAGGTCACTGATGAGCGTCTAGCTGATTATGTCAACGCACATCAATCTACTTTGGCAAATGTCGATGCCATACCTAACATGCAGTGGCAAGGACCAAATCCCACATCACTTCTGATGCGAATGGCGCTCTCTTGTCTGGTGGATGCTGATCACACTGACACCGCAAGGCATTATAACAAGGTTGTGTCGGAAGGCAATATACCACTCATTGCCGACAGCAGGCTCCAGTCATTAGACCGCTATGTTGCCGGTCTTGCGACGAACGAAGCAGAGAAGCAAGAAGTGTTTCGATTGCGGCAGCAGGTCTATGATGCTTGCCGTAATGCGGGACCATCTGGTTCAGGCATGATTGCTTGTGACAGTCCAGTGGGGAGTGGTAAAACAACGGCAGTTATGGCGCATTTACTGAATGTAGCCAAGCTCAGGGGATTAAGGAGGGTGTTTGTGGTTCTGCCCTTCACAAACATAATCGATCAATCGGTTGATGTTTATAGAAAGGCACTGGTGCAGGAAGGCGAAGAACCGGATAAAGTCATAGCTGCTCATCATCACCAAGCGGAGTTTGAAGATATGGAAACCCGTGTATTCTCCTTCTTGTGGAATGCGCCCATAACTGTTACCACGGCGGTTCAGTTTTTTGAGACCATAGCTAGCAATCACCCAGCCAAACTGCGCAAACTCCACCAAGTTGCCGGTTCAGCCATCTTTATCGATGAGGCCCATGCTGCCCTTCCGGCCCACTTATGGCCACAGGCGTGGAAATGGTTAAGAGAGCTTGTAGAGGATTGGGGGTGCTATATCGTGTTGGCATCAGGTTCTCTCACACGCTTTTGGGAGTTGGAGGAGTTTTCTACCCCTCCAGTCATCCTCCCTGAACTTGTTATTGAAGATGTGCGCCAGAATACCTTGGAGGCAGAATCCTCTCGAGTCTGTTACAGACAAAAGAATGTTTCCCTGGATCTGGATGGGGTTTGTGATTGGGTCAGAGAAATGCCCGGCCCGAGACTTCTGATTCTAAATACCGTTCATTCTGCAGCGGCGGTTGCCAAACGTTTAGCGGAGGTAAGCAGGCAACGCAATTGTGTGGAGCATCTCTCGACTGCTCTAGCCCCTATGCATCGTAGAGCAACGATTAAGAGAATCAAGAAACGCCTATCAAATTCGGATGACGCGGACTGGACATTAGTAGCAACTTCTTGTGTGGAGGCGGGGGTTGACTTCTCTTTTCGCACTGCTGCCCGCGAGTTTTGCAGTTTGGTAAGTACCATCCAAACGGCAGGGCGTATAAACCGTTCTGGGGAATATGGCGAAAGCGAACTCTGGAATTTCAAGATCATTGCAGGCGATTCTCTCAAAGAACATCCCTCTTTTAGGCTTTCAGCGAGGATACTTGAGGATTTCTTTAAGGAGGAGAAGGTATCTTCAGAGTATTGCAAGGAAGCTATGAAGAGAGAGGTTCGAGAAAGCAATCAGGGCAATAGCGAAAATGATCCAATTGTCAAGGCAGAGCGCAATAAAGACTTCCCTGGAGTGGAAGAGAAATTCGAGGTGATTGACAAGAACACACTTACAGTTGTAGTCGATCAAGGTTTGCGTGAGCGACTGGAACAGCATGAAAAGGCTAGTCCATCCGAATTACAACAAAAGTCGGTCAATATTTATTCTTATCTTAAAGACAAATTCGCCTTAAAGCCGTTGGATGGATTGCCTAGCCTTTATGCCTGGACGCTGGCCTACGATGATTTCCTCGGGTACATGGCAGGGGTTTTGAAATTGAACAATGACCCGAATAATTTTGTCGTGTAAAACCCTTGTATTGGAGAAGACATGCCAACAATTGAGCCGATAATGATCTCGGCAATCAATCATTACCTCTACTGCCCACGCCGCTGTGCCCTGGTGCATCTGGAGCAGATATGGGATGAGAATATCTACACCATGCGCGGCCGTGATGTACATGAAAATGTGGATGTGGAATCCTCTCATGCGCTGGAGGGAGTACGATATGAAATGGCGCTTCCCCTCTGGTCAGAGCGATTAAATCTTGTTGGCAAAGCTGATATGGTGGAGTTCCACGGTGAGATTCCTTACCCGGTGGAGTACAAATCAGGGAGGCATAAGAAGTTTCAGAATGATTATTTGCAGCTTTGCGCTCAGGCGGTCTGCCTGGAAGAAATGCTCAATGTGAAAGTGGGAAAGGGAGCGCTCTACTGGCACGGGTCACGGGAGCGAAAGGAAGTCATCTTTACCGATGCCTTACGGGTGCAACTGGAGGAGGTGGTATCCGCTGTTCACGAACTGGCTGCAAAACGACTGCTTCCCCCACCGGTGAATGACAAGCGGTGTGTGAACTGCTCGCTGGTGGAGTCCTGCCTGCCTGCTGCCATAGCGCGGAAGTCCCGAATTCGCTCGTTCCAAAAGGCGCTGTTTGCGGTAGACAGATCATCGGAAGGTGGATAATAAAGGATGCATCAAATACTGAACACGCTGTATGTTATGACCCAGGGGGCCTATCTGCACCTGGATCACGAAACGCTGAAAGTGGAGGTGGAGGGCAAAACTCAGCTTCAGGTTCCCGTTCATCACCTCGGGGCCGTGGTGTGCTTTGGCAACATCATGGTGAGCCCGGGTGCCATGCACCGATGTGCTGAAGATGGGCGCTCGCTGGTACTACTGGATTCCAACGGACGATTCAAGGCCAGGCTCGTTGGTCCAACCTCGGGGAACGTTTTGCTGCGCCAGGCACAGCACCGGGCATTGGAGTCACGGGAACAGACTCTGTCCATTGCCCGCAACATGGTAGCTGGGAAGATGCAAAATGCCCGTCACGTGGTAATGCGATGTTCACGGGAGGCGGAGGAGCCTGAGGACGCTGAGGCTTTCCGCCTCGTGGGAGAGAGACACTCCGCAATGCTATCAGATCTGGCTGAAAGCCGGGACATTGATACAGTGCGTGGATTTGAGGGAATGGCGGCTTCCCTTTACTTCAGCGTCTTCGACCATATGGTTCGCCGGGATAAAGAAACCTTCCGTTTTGATGGACGAAACCGCCGCCCACCACGCGATCCGGTCAATGCACTGCTCTCCTTCCTGTATGCGCTACTGCTCAACGACTGTGTCGCCGGGGCTGAAGGCGTTGGCCTGGACCCGCAGGTCGGCTATCTCCACGCCATACGACCGGGAAGACCATCACTGGGCCTGGACTTGATGGAGGAACTCCGCTCCGTTTTGGCTGATCGGCTAGCACTGACGCTCATCAATCGGCAGCAGATAACCCGGGATCATTTCGTCGAGCGGCCAGGTGGAGCGACTCACCTGAATGAAGTGGGAAGGAAGGCAGTGGTGATCGCCTATCAGAAACGCAAGGCCGAAGAAGTGTACCATTCCGTGGCTGATCGTAAGACGCCCCTGGGATTGGTGCCGCATATTCAGGCGCGTTTGCTGGCGCGTCACCTGCGTGGGGACATGGAACACTATATACCTTTCGTCTACAGGTAAGGAGAGCGCTGTGTGGATTGTTGTTACCTATGATGTAAGCACGGAGACAGCCGAGGGCCGAAAGCGATTGAGGCAAGTGGCGCAGGTGTGCAAGAACTACGGACAAAGGGTCCAGCGATCGGTGTTCGAGTGCTCGGTAAATGAGATGCAGTATGAGCGGATGAAGCAGAGGTTGCTCAAATCGATCAATGAGAAACAGGACAGCCTGAGGCTTTATCGGATGACTGAACCGCGAGATAAGCACGTCGAAGAGTTTGGATGTTGGCGGGTGATAGACTTCGGTCGGCCGCTCATCGTGTGACGGGAGATGCGAACCCCTAGCGATGCTTGTTCGGAATGTGGGGTTCGCAGGGGGAGAAAACAGATACAATATTGTACCTAAGCGGGAAATGGAGGTGCTGAAAGGATGGCCTATAACTGGCATTAGCGAACGAGGTTCGCACCGGCCAGCTAGGAAGCTAGCTAGCCGCGGTAGCACCCGGCCTTCGGGTCGGGTGAGGATTGAAACTGCTATTGCTACAGCAGGACCAATTAGAATGGTCGTAGCACCCGGCCTTCGGGTCGGGTGAGGATTGAAACTTGTGGACGACCACAATCCCATCAGTCCTTATTAGGGTAGCACCCGGCCTTCGGGTCGGGTGAGGATTGAAACCAGAACACCATCCATCTTGTGCTCAAGCTTCTGAATAGTAGCACCCGGCCTTCGGGTCGGGTGAGGATTGAAACACTATCGACTTTAATAGGCTTTACTGGTATCCGAGGTAGCACCCGGCCTTCGGGTCGGGTGAGGATTGAAACTTATGTAACACAGCCTATTTGCAACCTGCTTCGCAGCCATGATTCATCAGTAGGCAATCGCCCGTAAGGGTTTGTTATGGAAATAGAATTCCTATGATACTGTGTCATTCTGAGCCCCTTCGGCTTCCTGTCATTCTGACCCTGCACAGAGTGAAGGGGAAGAATCTCATGGTGCTCAGGGCAGTCTCCGGCGAAGAATCTCTGTATATCTGCATAAGTGGACTCCCTGGCTGATTTATTCCAGATTCTTCGTCGCTTCGCTCCTCAGAATGACAACTTATATTGGTAGCTTAGTTGTGACCACTAGGCCGCGAGGGTTTCCTTGAGCTTCTTTAACGTGATATACTCAATAGGACAAAAATGGCGCATTCGTCTAGGGGCTTAGGACACCTCCCTCTCAAGGAGGAGATCGCGGGTTCGAATCCCGCATGCGCCACCATGAATAGAATGGACTTACCGTAGCTAGCAAGTTTCTCGGTTCTGACTGTGATGGTAGGGCGTGGGGGGCATTCCGCCCCTTACTTTTTTAACTTCACAAGCTCCTTCCATGTATTCCTCTCCAAGAAGCTTCCAGGGACGTTTGCTTCCATCTCTTGGAACATAACGAAGGGGACAGCGAAGCTGATAACGTCGTCTTTGAGCTGGCGCTTTATGGCGACCCTGGCAGTGATGTCAACAAGCCCGACCACTGCCCTTGGCCTTTCCGACTGCGCCTCCCTGAAGGGGTAAATGCCGATAGACTGGCAGCCGGCGGCTTGTGGGATGATAACGCTCTCGTTGTCGTCCCTGCCGTAGTTGGCCAGGACGATTAGGGCAGCGATCTGGTCCATATCGGCAAGGAAGACCACCACCTCGGGCCTCTCCTGTGCTGGGTCCACCTCCCTGAGCGGCTTGAACACGACGTACTCAAAGGGCACATCGGTTATGGGCAGACACTCGATGAACCTCATCACCAGCTCGGGTGTCTTGAGGTATCTCTCGCCATGGACAAAGTCATCGTAGGTCTGCTCCGACACGAACGGCTTTATCTGCTCAGTCAACTTTGTACCTGCCTCCCACTTCTCGTTACCCACTGACAGGAAGTAGCTGAAGCCTTCTTCTCCCCCAGGCATGTTCTTGTACTGGTTTCCAAAGCCAAGGCCAGTCCCGCCGCCGGGGCATCCGAAGGTCTTATGATCGAACACGGCCTGCTGACCGCGGACGGCTGCCGCCAGCATGAACATGACGCAGCTAAACCTTCCTTCTTTGAACTGCTTGGCTTGTTTCGGCTTCTCGTCGGTGAGGATTATAGCCACCGGCTCGTATTTGAGAGCAATTGCTTTTGCGATGCTGCTTTTCATATGTTTCTCCTTACCGATGTCTTTCTGCCTGACCAATATGTGTTCCACATCTTTACAATTATAGATAGCTTGCCATCACCTCGCGAAAAGTCTGGTCAATCTTGGAATCATAACCATTTTAACCTGAGCCTGCCAAAATGACCAGATTCACACATGGTTTGTTAAAAAGTGCCTCATGTGACTATGGCTACCACATGGCACATTTGGGGCGAAGCACCAGTGATTTTGTTCAGATAGCTGAGTGACATCAAGAAGTTGCCTGTGAACTGCCCCCGCGCCTCCTTTCATAGGAGGAACACTACAGATAAAGCAATCTAGGAGAGGTAATGTGAATACATGAGATTGCTTCGCTTCCCCTTCGCCGCGCTCAGGGCTTCGGCTTACCGCAATGACAATAAGGGCTCTGGCGGTGTCCCCTAGAAGCAGATTGCTGGGTGGGTGGGCAAGTCAAAATGAGAGGTACAATGGGGAACTGGTGAGGTGTCACCGATCATATGAAGGAGTACAGAGATCGTCTGGGTTGACATAAGAAGGGACTATAACTTTTAGGCCGTGATGTGGCCATGAAGGGAGACAAAAGATAATAACGACTAAACTGTGTGAGCTGGTGGGAATAGAATACCCCATAATCCAGGCAGGCATGGGTCCGTGGAAAACGGAAAAACTGGCCATAGCGGCAGCCAATGCCGGGATGTATTGGGGATCATCAGCACCAGCGGCGTGATTACCGAGGCAGCGGGCTTGAGCATGATAGGAGAGCCATCGCAACACCCACGGAGGGTAAAAGGACCCCATATGAGATGGTGAAGCCACTCATCTAAAGGGTAAAGGAGGCAACCCGGGATTTCAAATGGCATCTTCGGCATCAAGTATGGTGTCGGCAGAGATGATGCAGGGGGCCAAGGACCTGATTAGAGGGACGCTTGATGCCGGGGAGGAAGAGCCGGAGATTAAGGAAAGATCGAGAGTGATAATTACCTCGGCTGGCGACCCTTTACCCTAGACAGAAATAATGAAGCCTTCAGGGGCAAAGTGGTTTCACGTCGTTCCCGCGGTGCGCCATGCCCAGCGGTGCGAGCGGGCCGGGGTAGACATGATAATTGCCTCAGGGCATGAGGCCGGTGGGACATACCGCCTGGGAGCCGGTTCACAGCATGATCCTGCTGCCGGTGGTAGCCAGAGCGGTAAGTGTCCCCGTTGTTGGAGCAGGCGGATTTTGTGATGGGGCCACCCTGGGGGCTGCCCTAGCCCTGGGGGCTTGTGGTATTGTACTAATAAATACCATGCCAAGAGGCGATGGGGTTCACGCTGCTTACTAAGTGCAATATTCTCTATAAAGGAGGGGCAAACGCCACAAATGCGTTTGCCCCTGTATTGGTGCCCCCGCAGGCGGAAGGCTCTTCTTAAGTACCCAATGTTATATTATCTATAAGCCGCGTTTTTCCAATCCTGACCGCCAAGGATACCAGAGCAAAGCGGTCGATATCACCAAGCTCCTCAAGGGAATCTGGGTCGGCTACGCTCACATAGTCGATCTTCGCCAAGGGTTCGCTCTCAATCAGCGAGGTCATCTCCTGGCGTAAGCGCTCAGCACTTTTTTCGCCCTTATCCCATAGCTCCTGAGCAAGGCAAAGCGCTTTCCACAGCACCACGGCTGCCTTTCGCTCCTCAGGATTGAGGTAGGTATTGCGGCTGCTCATCGCCAGGCCGTCGGGCTCGCGAACCGTGGGCACGGCAACGATGTCAAGGTTCATATTCAGGTCGGAGACCATCCTCCTGATAACTGCTAATTGCTGGGCATCCTTCTGCCCGAAATAAGCCCTGTGGGGCTGAACGATGTTGAATAGCTTGGTCACCACGGTAGCCACCCCCCTGAAATGACCGGGGCGATAGGCGCCCTCCAGCCTATCGGTTACTTTTTCAACCTCAACCCAGGAGCTAAATCCTTCAGGGTACATCTCTTGGTCGCTGGGCATAAACACCACAGCCACCTTCTCATCTTCAAGAAGCTCGAGGTCTCGCTCGGGGTCGCGAGGATATGTTGCCAAATCCTCCCCACGACCGAATTGAGTTGGATTGACAAAGATGCTGGCGACGACGGTGAGGTTTTCCAAGCGGGCCTGGCGCACCAACTCAAGATGCCCTTCATGAAGGTAGCCCATGGTGGGAACCAGACCGATGGAGCCGGGAAGCTGGCTCCGCAACCGCTTCATCTCTGCGACTGTAGTAACTACCCTCACACCGTTCCCGAAGACGAGCGAGCAAGCTCGGCGATAATGCTCTCATCCATTTTGTAGCTCTGTTTTTCGGTGGGGAAGCTTCCTTCCTTCACCTCAGAGATGTAGTCAGATACAGCAGCCCTGATGGTGTCGCAAAGCACGGCATACTGCTTGGCATGCTTGGGCACAAAATCGGTGAAAAGACCGAGGAGATCATGCACTACCTGAACCTGGCCATCACAATCGGAGCCTGCGCCGATGCCAATGGTAGGCACACTCACCCTCTCAGTGATCAGCTTTGAAAGCGGGGCTGGAACAGTCTCCAGAACTATCGCGAACACCCCTGCCTCTTCCAGTGCCTTGGCATCATTAAGCAAGCGCACCGCAGCCTCTGGGGTTTTCCCCACCACTTTAAAGCCGCCGAACTGATGTACCGATTGAGGAGTGAGCCCGATATGACCCATGACCGGGATGCCACATTCCACCAGCCTTTTCACCTTCTCGGCGACGGTCTCGCCCCCCTCCAACTTCACCGACTGGGCTCCTCCCTCCTGAATAAAGCGGGCTGCATTGCGCAACGCATCCTCCGTAGTGACGTGATAGGTCATAAACGGCATATCGCCGATTACCATGGCGCGCTGCGTTCCTCGGACTACCGCCCTGGTGTGATGGATCATCTCATCCATTGTCACCGGTATGGTAGTCTCATACCCCAGCATAACCATGCCCAGGCTATCGCCAACCAAGATCAAGGGCATCCCCGCCTCGTCAATGAGCTTTGCTGTGGAGTAGTCATAGGCGGTTATCATGGCGATTTTCTCGCCCCTCTGCTTCATCTCTTTGATTTCATTTATGGTAACCCGCATCGCTTTCCTCCTTAGAAGGAGAGCACTCCCTCTTTTACCTTTACTATCGCGTTTTTCTCATCGACATAGACCAATTTGGGGTGCCAGTGTTGTGCCTCCTCCTCGGTAACAACATCATAGGCAAGGATGATAACCTTGTCGCCAACCGACACCAGCCTGGCTGCCGCACCAAGGAGACTAATCTCACCCGAGCCCTTCTCCGCCTCGACAGCGTAGGTCTCAAAGCGAGCCCCATTGTTGATGTTGAGCACATGAACCTTCTCATAGGGAAGGATGTCTGCCGCCTCTAAAAGCAGCCCATCAATACCGATACTCCCCTCATAGTCCACGCAAACATCGGTAACTCGAGCACGGTGGATCTTCCCCTTCAGCATAGTTCTCATAGTACCTCCTCCTTCAAAAGCGCCCTTAATTCATTTGCTCTCTCCTCGTCGATCTTCCCCTTTGCTAAGGCTATGGGGACGGTCTGAAGTCCCAACTCCCGATAGATGGAGAGCACCTGCGGCGCCGCTCTTTTTAGCGCAACCAGATGTTTCCTGATCGTGCCTAAGTCCCCCCGGGCGATGGGTCCGGTGAGACAGTTAGGCAAGCCAACATTATCGATATTATTCAACGTTCCCCTGAGCAGGGGCAAAAGCGCCTTGGTTGCCTGTTGAGATGGAACCCTGAATGTCTCCCACAGGTCAGTGGACTGCTTCACCAAGGTGACAAAGTAGTTACAGGCGATCACTGCTGCCGCGTGATAAAGCACCTTGTCGTCGGCACTCAGCCTAACGCAAGTCCCGTCAAGAGCTGAAGCCATCTCCCTCAGCGTGGTGAGCAAAGGCTCCTCAGCTTCAATAGCGAAAGTGGAGCCAGGGATGTTTTCTATAGCATGGGTGACGCTGGCAAAGGTCTGAAGAGGATGAAATCCACCAACATTGGCGCCATCCTCCCTCGCCTGCTCAAGAATATCCGTGGAGTCCGCCCCACTACAATGAACCACGCTTTGCCCTTTGTGCCAATAAAGTTCAGCCACCGCCGCCTCAATGGCGTCGTCGGGGGTAGTAATGAAAACAAGCTGAGCAGAATCAGCCACAGCCTGGGCGGTATCGCACACCCGACAGCCACTAACAGCATCGGCAAGCCTCTGGGCTGATGCTTTAGTGCGGCTGTAAACGGCGACCACGGGATAGCCCTTACCGCTTAGCCTCACCGCCAGCGCCGTGCCCACAGTCCCAGCCCCTATGAAACCGATATTTACCATCTTAGCTCACATCCCTGGCGGCAGGTATGCCGCAAAGCCCCTCAGCCTCCCTTACCGCCCTCACGATCGCCGTTGCCGCCAACTCCGCCGCTATCGAGCCAATCAAAGTGACATCCTCTTGCTCTTCTCGCCCCATGGCCAGGGCAAAGATGGCATCGCCGTCAAACATGGTATGAGCAGGGCGAATGGCCCTCGCCAGGCCATCGTGTGCCATCTGCGCCACCTTAATTGCCTGCTCCTTACTCAGCGAGGCATCGGTGGCCACGACCCCAATGACCGTATTGGTGGGAGTAAAGTTCTTCGATTCCCTGAGTTGTTTCATGACCTCGATAGTGGTAAGAAAACCCCCATGCTCTATGTTGCGAGGGCCAGCAATGACTACTCCCGTGTCTGGGTCGACCACATCTCCAAGGGCGTTAACGGCAAATATGGCCCCGACGGTGAAGTTGCCCACCATCTGGCTTGCCGTACCCAGGCCGCTCTTCGTCATTCGCTCAGGCCCCATAATCTTGCCCACCGTCGCCCCAGTGCCAGCACCGACGCTCCCCTCAGCAACCGGGCCATCAGAAGCGGCAAGGCACGCCTTATAGCCTTCCTCAGGTCCAGGCCTCACCTTTGCGCTGCCCAAACGCAAGTCGAAGAGAATAGCAGCAGGAACAATAGGCACCTTCGCCACGCCAACATCGACGCCAAAGCCCTTCTCCTCCAGATAGCGCATCACCCCACCAGCAGCATCGAGTCCGAAAGCGCTGCCACCGCTGAGAAGAATGGCATGCACCCTCCCCACCAGGCTCATCATCCGCAAGGAGTCGGTCTCCCTGGTGCCCGGTGCCGAGCCGCGCACGTCCACGCCAGCCACCACCCCCTCTTCGCAGAGGACCACCGTGCAGCCAGTAGCTGACTCTTTATCGGTGTAATGCCCCACCTTTATCCCTAGCACATCAGTGATCGCATTATTCACAATCTATGCCCCTTAAACGAAAAAACCTTCTCGGGCGTACCCGAGAAGGCATAATGACAGGCTGAACCACTCTCTGCCGTCTCGGTCGTCACCGATCCAAGCGACTTTTTTTTCTTGTTAAGCCTAACTAGTTTCCACTCACCGCCCCAGCCTAGTCGGGGTCAATGGTTGCATTATGATACCATAAACCAAAACGCCTGTCAAGCGGTCGCAATGTTTCCATAAATATCCGACAGTCCATGTAAAATATGGGCATGACGAATGAAACCTTGATAGTTCTATGCTGGGAGCTCTATGAACAGGGAATGCCAAAAATCCGGATAGCCAGAAGAGTGGGGAAGCATCGTG
>JAUWRG010000020.1 GCA_030610655.1 Dehalococcoidia bacterium | reverse complement strand
GAGGGCGATCTGGTGGGGCGGGTGCTTTTCTACGGGCAAGGGGCTGGCCCCTCAGCCACCTCAAGCGCAGTGATCGCCGATATCGTCAACCTAGCGCAGAGGATCAATCTTGGGGTAAATATCACCCATGAGTTAAAGCTTGACCCCTCAAAAAGGCTGAAACCCATCTCTGAGATCGAGACGCGGTATTATCTGCGGATGAGCACTGTCGACCGCCCTGGGGTGCTGGCCCAGATCTCACGCATCCTCGGTGACCTGGGTATTAGCATCTCATCGGTGATCCAGAGGGAAAGCGATGTCTCAGCGGATGTGGCTGAGATCGTGCTCATGACCTACCCCGCTCGGGAGAGCGCGATGCAAAAGGCGATGGCTGAGATCGAGCGCCTCGATGTAGTGAGGGAGATCTCAAACTTCATCCGCGTGGAGGACTAAAGAGCACGCGTTAGGCATATAAAGGACAATAGGAGGCATCCATGAGGTTTATCATAACTATTGAGCAAGATGAAGATGGCATGGTCATTGCAGAGTGTCCATCTGTTCCAGGATGTATAAGTCAGGGTAGAACGGAGCAGGAAGCCTTAGAAAATATTAAGGATGCAATTAAGCAATGCTTAGAGGTACGAGCAGAAAAGGGCATGCCTTTAACCGTTGCAACGCGTGAAATAGAGGTACTAGTTTAATGAAGCTCCCTCTCCTCAGCGGGCATGAGGTGGTGAAGGCTTTTGAAAGGATAGGTTGGGAGGTAGCACGGCATAAAGGTAGTCATATTATTTTGGTAAAGGAAGGGCACGTTGCTACATTATCAGTTCCCGACCATGAAGAGGTTGCAAAAGGGACATTAAGAAAATTGATCGCTCGTGCCGGTGTAACAGTTGATGACTTCTTACCCGCAATGAAGTAAATGGAACCCTATTTGATAAGGCAACCAGGAAACATATAAAATGAAACAAGGCGTTTTGGAAAGATACAGTGAGTTCCTCCCCATCACCCCCAGACTCCAATGATCACCCTAGGTGAAGGGGATACACCGCTGGTTCGCTCGCGCAGGCTGGAAAAAGTAAAGTTAGCAGGGAGGCTGACATGAGCAGGTTTCAGGAGCAATATATTGTAGATGAAAAGGGTCAAAAGACAGCGGTAGTGCTTCCGATACAAGAATATGAAGAGCTTTTGGAAGACCTCCATGATCTTGCAGTTATTGCCGAACGTCGAGATGAACCCACAATAGCTTTTGAGGAACTTAAAGAAAGACTGAGAAAAGATGGATTCTTATGAAATACAATGGAAGCATTCGGCAGAGCGGGATCTACGCAATGTCGATCGCCAACAAATTTCTCGGATTGTTGAGGCAATCGAATCTCTCGTGGGTAGTCCTTTCCCATCTCAATGTCGCAAACTTCGAGGCGCCGAGCATCTCTACCGAATTCGAGTTGGAGACTATAGAGTAGTTTACCAGGTAGAAACTGAGGCGAGGACTGTGATCATTTATTATGTCCGTCATCGGAAGGAAGCATACCGAAGATTATGATGATCATTAACCGACGCTTTGCATAGCCGCAAAGCCTGAGAGCGTTATTTGGCAAGACAACTAGCAAGTATATATAAAATGAAACAAGGCGTTTTGGAAAGATACAGTGAGTTTCTCCCCATCACCCCCCATACACCCATCATCACCCTAGGCGAGGGGGATACGCCTCTGGTGCGCTCACGGCGGATCGAGAAAGAGTTCGGCTGTGAGCTTTACTTCAAGCTGGAGGGATGCAACCCCACCGGTTCCTTCAAGGACCGGGGGATGGTAGTTGCCGTGGCCAAGGCGGTGGAGGAGGGGAGCAAGGCGATCATATGTGCCTCAACAGGGAATACCAGCGCTTCGGCAGCCGCTTTTGGGGCGCGCTTCGGGCTGCAGACCATCGTCATCATCCCCAAGGGGAAAATCGCCCAAGGGAAGCTGGCCCAGGCACTCATCTACGGGGCAAAGATCATCGCCATTGACGGCAACTTCGACCAGGCGCTGAGTATCGTCCGCACCCTGACCCAGAAGCACCCCATTACCCTGGTCAATTCCCTTAATCCCAATCGCATCGAGGGGCAGAAGACCGCCGCCTTTGAAATCATCGACGAGTTGGGAGACGCCCCGGATTATCTCTTCATTCCGGTGGGCAATGCTGGCAACATCACCGCCTACTGGAAGGGGTTTGTCGAGTATCATCAGTCGGGCCGGTCCAGTAAAAAGCCCCGGATGATGGGATTTCAGGCTGAGGGGGCATCCCCCATTGTTCAAGGGCGGGTCTTTGAGCACCCCGATACTATAGCCACAGCGATCAGGATTGGCAATCCAGCAAGCTGGAAGGGTGCCACCACCGCCCGGGACGAGTCCGGGGGCCTCATCGACTCAGTCACCGATGAAGAGATCCTCACCGCCTATCGTCTGCTGGCCCAGGAGGAGGGCATATTCGGCGCGCCCGCGTCGCCAGCATCGGTGGCCGGCTTGTTGAAGGTAGCCAGGGGAGGTATTAGCTTGAAGGGCAAAATCGTGGTCTGCATCATCACCGGCACCGGGTTGAAGGACCCCAACACGGCGATCGATTACTCCCAGCCTCCGGTGGCGCTTCCGGCAGAACTCGCCGCTATCGAGCGAGCATTGGGATTGGGTTAATGCAATGGCGTACGCAAAGGTGACCATAAATGCTATTGGTGGAAGCGGATCCACCAGTATGAAATGCCTCATATCACGTTAGCTGTATAAAAAGGAGGTTGCCATGGCTAAAGTAAGTATGGAAGGCGCAGCGGGGTTTTCCCACCACTACCCGAAGCTAGCCACCATAGTTACCGCTCGTGCCAAGGGGAAAGACAATGCTATGGCGGTAGCATGGCACTCGTCCATTTCGGTAAATCCCCCTCTGTATGGTGTTTCCATTGCCCCAGGCAGATTCACCTATGAGTTGCTTTTGGAGGCTGGAGAGTTTGGAGTGAACTTCATGCCGATGGACAAGGCCGAGCTGGTTGCCGCAGTGGGCGGCAGCTCGGGGAGGTTGATGGACAAGTTTGAGAAGTTCGGGCTAATGAAGGAAACACCGCTAAAGACATCGGTGCCTATCTTGAAGGATGCCTACGCATCATATGAGTGCAAGCTGGTTGACCACAAGACCTACGGCGACCATGTGTGGGTCGTCGGCGAGATATTGGCTTCTCACTTTGACGAAGAGCTATTTAATGAGAAGCAGGAGCTTATTCTGGAGCGGTTCTCTCCAGCCCTTTATCTTGGGGCAGAGAAATACACAACGGTGGCAAGAGATATTCTGAAACAACTAGACCGAAAGGTCTATGGGAAAGGCTGAAAGGAAAGACGTTGGTCGACAAGAAACAAATCGAGCAGGCAGTACTGACAATAATCGAAGCCATTGGAGAAGACCCAAAGAGAGACGGCCTGAAGGGGACCCCGAGGCGCATTGCTGATATGTATGCCGAACTCTTCACGGGCCTCGGCGTTGATCCGAAGAAGGAGCTAGTGATCAGCTTTGATGAAGGCCACCACGAGATGGTGATTCTCAAGGACATACCGTTCTACTCCATGTGTGAGCATCACTTTCTTCCCTTCTATGGGGTAGCTCATGTCGGCTATATCCCCAAGGGGCGTGTTGTTGGGGCGTCAAAGTTAGCCCGTGCTGTGGAAATCCTGGCGAGGCGGCCTCAGATTCAGGAGCGGCTCACCACTCAGATCGCTGAGACAGTGGTTGAAGCCCTTGCTCCCAGTGGGGTGGGGGTGGTGATTCAGGCAGAGCACATGTGCATGACCCTGCGTGGAGTGAAGAAGCCCGGATCGAAGATAGTTACCTCAGCGATGAGGGGAACCTTTAGAAGCAACGCTGCCACTCGAGCTGAGTTCATGTCTTTGATAGGACGAGGGTAACTCATTCCTGGTTGCGGAAGGACCAAACCGCCAGGCTGGCCATTATGACTCCAAACAGGGCCAGTATAGCCACATCTTCCACAATGGACATCGTGTGGCCAGCTATCGTGATGCCGAAGGAAGGCATGCCCTGAGATGGCGTCAGGACTACTTGGCGAAGGGAGTCGATCCCGTAGCTCACTGGGTTAAGCCTGACCGGTATTCCCAACCACGACGGCAGCCGTTCCACAGGGAAAAGCGCCGGCGAAAGGAAAAACAGAGGGAAAAGCAATAGCTGTATCACAACCTGGAAGGACTCCATCGTCTTTATGCGCGAGGCAATGAGTATTCCCATAGAGGTAAGGGAGAAGGCGAAAATAAACATCAGCGGGATAAGTAGAAAGACCTGTGCTGCCGAAATACTAACACCAACAAAGGGAATGAATACAAGCATTACCAGTCCCTGAGCTGTGGCAATGGTAGCGCCACCGAGGGCCTTTCCTATAGCGACAGCGCTGCGACTGATGGGAGCGACCAGCACCTCCTTTAGAAAACCGAATTCTCTATCCCAAACGATAGATACCCCGGCCATAATGCTGGTGAAGAGCACCACCATCCCGATAATTCCTGGATACATGAACTGTATGTAGTCGTAGTCACTTGCCCCTCCCAAAAAGACAATCCCCGAAGACAGCCCAGTGCCGATGATGACCAGAAACAAAAAGGGCTGAGCAAAGCTGGTAATTAGTCGCGCCCTATCTCGCCAAAAGCGCAGCAAGTCGCGATACCAAATAATATATATGACTCTCAAGTTGCTCAATGGTGGAACCTTGTCCCTCTGCCCCCCGCCTGACGCATTGCCCACTGTCTCCTCATCACTCCCTCTCCCCCCGCTTCTTCGCGGATCTCACGCCCGGTGAGCTTCATAAACACGTCATCTAGTGTTGGACGGCGCATGCTGATGCTATGAATCTCGGTGGCAAGCCCGCTAACCAGAAGAGGAATGAACTCCTCCCCGTTCGCCACCTCGAAGAACAATCCGTCGCTGTCGCGCCTTGCCTCGATTTTGTGGTGGTGACGAAGCTCCTCAATTGCCTTACCATCGTTCTCTGTCTTGAGCGTGATGACGTCGCCGCCAACCCTTCTTTTGAGAGCCTCGGGAGTATCCAAGGCGACGATCTTGCCGTAGTCGATGATGGCAATGCGGTCGGCGACCTCTGCCTCATCCATATAGTGGGTAGTGAGGAAAATGGTGATGTTCTGTCGCTTCCTGAGCTCAAGGATATGGTTCCAGATATGGTTCCTGGTCTGTGGATCGAGGCCCAAGGTAGGCTCGTCGAGAAACAGAACTCTGGGATGGTGAAGAAGTCCCCGGGCGATCTCCAAGCGGCGCCTCATGCCACCGGAATAGTTGCACACCTCGTCCTTGCGACGATCCCACAGTCCCACCATCCTCAGCACATCCTCAATCCGCTTCTTCGCCACAGTCCTGGGAATGTTATAGACGAAGGCATGAAACTTGAGATTTTGAAGGGCGGTGAGCCTTATGTCCAGGCTAGGGTCTTGGAAAACCAACCCTAGCGAGTGGCGCACTTGGTTCTGCTGCCGTATAACGTCGTATCCATTGAGAGTCGCCCTTCCCGATGTCGGTTTCATCAGGGTGCATAATATATTTATGGTAGTTGTCTTTCCCGCTCCATTGGGGCCAAGGAAGCCAAATATCTCACCCTCCTCCACTTCAAAGCTGATATCATCCACGGCAACTAAGGCCCCGAATTTCTTGACCAGATGTTCAACCTTGATAATTTCTGTCATGTTGTTACTCTTCCGGGAGAACCTCAGAACACAAATTTTACCACTTTCGTAGTGGACAGCACAGCCCCATACCATTATACATACTCATAGAAGCATCGAACTGCTCCGTACGTAGTCGAAGGTGCAAAGATGGTGCTTTCATGTTTTCTCATTCTATCATATCCTTCTGCGGAAGGATGCGTTTCTGGTAATAACTGGACTAATAGCGCTTCTTGATGACAGTAATACATACTATCCACCAACTAACGCACACAAAGGCTCGGTGTACAAAAGGCATCGGACATGGTCAGGCAAGTCTCCTTTGCGCTATATTTCTTCGCCTACCCAGTTATTCACACCCTGTGCACTCCCTCTTCACTGCCTCTGCACGATTTAATTAGGTAGCGCTTGAATAACAAAGACACCGGTTACAACATTATTATTATTCTTATTAAATTAACCATTAAGCATTTATAGTATAATAATCCTATATTATTAAATTTGTGCATGTTGAATTTCAGAGTTGCAAACTGTGATTGATCGAGTTGAAATATATGTTAAGGCTGGAGATGGCGGCAATGGTGCAGTAAGCTTTCGCCGTGAGAAGTTCGTTCCTTTTGGCGGTCCAGATGGGGGTAATGGTGGAAAAGGAGGAGATATTTTAGTCGTTGCCGACAGACAGTTAAGTACATTGCACTCTTTGTCCAGAAGGAGGCATTGGAAAGCAGAAAAAGGTGGGAACGGCGCTGGCAAAAAAATGCATGGCAAGCATAGCTACGACATGTTGATAAAGGTTCCTCCAGGAACGCTCATCTCGAAGAAAATTGATGGTGAAAAATTCCTTATTGCTGACTTGTTGGAGGAGGGGCAGAGGGAATTGGTGGCGAGAGGTGGTAGGGGTGGCTTTGGAAATGCTCACTTTGCAACTGCTACCAGTCAGGCGCCACGCTTTGCTCAGAAGGGGGAGGCCGGAGAAGAGGCATGGATAGTCCTAGACCTGAAACTGATCGCAGATGCTGGCATAATAGGGTACCCTAACGTCGGTAAGTCCACCCTCCTAGCATCAGCGTCAGCAGCTAGACCTAAGGTTGCCGATTACCCATTTACTACCCAAGAGCCGGTTTTAGGGGTTGTAGAGGTGGGGAATAGTACCTTCGTACTTGCCGAGATCCCCGGGCTCATTCGCGGGGCTCACCGTGGTTCAGGTTTAGGACACTACTTCCTACGCCACGCCGAACGCACCAAGCTGTTCATTCACCTCCTTGATGGCAGCTCACAAAGTCCGCTCAACGACCTTAACAGTGTGAATACAGAGCTTGCCCTTTTTAATCCTATACTAGGGCAGAGGCCACAGATTGTGGTAGTTAACAAGATAGATCTCCCCGATGTGGAAGCACAAATACCCAAATTGGAGAAGGAGCTTAGCCTGATTGGCGTACCCCTCTTCTTCATCTCGGCCGCAACAAGGAAGGGAGTGCCCCAGTTGATGGCGCAGGCTAAGGAGATGCTCAATCCTTCAGCAGAAGGACTGGTGTATGAAAAGCCACAAGAGGCCCCAGCATTATTTCAGCCAAAGCCGCGAAAACACACAGTTACTGTTTCCAAGGAGGGTGACACCTTTGTGGTCTCATCTCCAGAGGCGGAGAGGCTTATAGCAAGAATGGACCTCACCAGCTCAGAGGCACGCTCATATTTACGAAGGCAGTTCGCCAGGATGGGTGTGGCTCGCGCCTTGAAGAGAGCTGGGGTAAAGCCTGGGGATATAGTGCGCTTCGGTGAGGTAGGGATGGAGTGGGAATAATGGACATAGGTGTGTTAGGTGGAGCCTTCGACCCGATTCACAACGGGCACCTCATTATTGCAGAGGACGCTAGAGTTAAGCTAGGTCTAGAGCAGGTGCTCTTTGTGCCTGCTGGCGAACCATGGCTCAAAGGGCATATGAGCATCGCCTCTGGAGCGCACCGACTGGAAATGGTCAGGCTCGCTATCGCTGCCAACCCACACTTCATTGTATCAACAGTGGATCTGAACAGGGCAGGCCCGTCGTATACAGAGGACACACTTGACGACCTGAGGCGCGACCCTGGGGAGGGCGTCAATCTTTACTTCATCGTTGGAGTAGATGCACTGGCTGAGTTTCCGACGTGGAGGCACCCAGAGCGGATTGTCCAGATGTGTCACTTGGTTGCAGTGAAGCGGCCTGGGTCATTGGATGTAAATATGGAGCCGCTGGAGCGGAGCATGCCGGGGATTGCGAACCGAATAATATCTCTGGACAACCCATTGATAGACATCAGCTCCACAGATATCAGGCGGCGCATCGCCGCTGGCCTGCCCATCGCAAACCTTGTGCCAACAGCGGTGGAGCGGTACATAGTGGACCACGCGCTCTATGTCCCAGCGTGAATATGGTGATCCCCCTCAGCGTGGTCGTTCCAAGTGCGCCGCGCGCTGAGCGGTGCTAGGCTCCGTATTCTTTGACACTGCCTCTCTGAAACGGATATACAGGAGGTAACGCCTTAGCTCATCTCTCTCAGCGTCTGTGGTGGTCGCAAATAGATCCGTTCCCTCCTCCTCGTGCGTGATGAAAGAGGCGTACCAGTCAAATTCAGGCGTGTATCCCGCTTTCTGTTGCAGCACCTGGATACGAGTGCCGAAGATCTGCGACAGATGGAGTAGTTCTCGCTGGCTGGGGCGTCTCTCGCCGCTCTCGATCCGGGAAATAAGGCTTGACGATTTGTCAAGTTTCGTTGCGAGCTCGGCTTGGGTCATACGCTGCTCCAGCCGCTTCTCTTTGATGAACGAGCCACAATCACTCCATCGCCGTATCATAACTCTTAGACCACCTAAGCACTACAGGATTGCCTTTTGCCATTATATAATATCATGACTTTTTGTCAAGTTTATGTCATATATATTGACAAATTGTCATTGATGCGCTATCATTAAGCTACGCACTTTGAAAACCTGGGTGGAAGGGAGTATAATGACAATATATGCGTGCCCGTGGGAGCTTCAGTTGAACATAGAAAGCGCCAAAAGGATAAAAGAGGTCGCCTGTGAGGTGGGAGCATTCTTGCAGGGCGAATTTACCCTGGCGTCCGGTCGGACCAGCGACCGATACTTCGATGGCAAGCTGATTACTCTCTCGCAGGAGGGCGCCTACGAGGTAGGAAAGGTTATCGCGGAGGAATTGGAGGGGACTGGTGTCAACGCCGTTGGTGGATTGGCTACGGGTGCATACCCAATCGTAACGGCGGTGGCCCTCGTGGCTCGCCAAAGTGGCTGGCAGATTTCGACTTTCATTGTAAGGGAACAGCGGAAGAAACACGGAACTATGAGAAAAATAGAAGGGCACCTGAAGGAGGGCTCTCGAGTAGCGATCGTTGATGACGTTATCACCACGGGAGGCTCAGTCATCAAGGCAATCAAGGCCGTGGAAAGGGCGAATTGCCGGGTGGTAAAAGTCATCGTCTTAGTAGATCGAGTCGAAGGCGGCAGTGATAAGCTACTGAAGATGGGCTATGACTTCACGTCACTCATGAAGTACCCAGCCGGGGGAGAGGTGATTGTCGAGGAATCTGCAGCAGTTGCGGGAGATGCTGCAGGAGGGGCTATACGTAGATAACTTGTGGCAACTAGCCTCTCTTTGCAAGGATCTGGCAATGGACGACCCATATCCGTTGCCTTTTTTCGTTATGAGGCAGGTATTTATGGAGATTGCAACGAGTTGGGATGAGCGACCTTTACCTGTCGACGAAGCGAATTATGTTAAATCGAAGATGCTTAAGCCTCTAGAGGATATCATACAGACAATTGAAGTCGGTGCTTCCAAAGACGAAATATTTGACCGGTTGAACGATTTTGTTATAGCTTGGCTGATCGCTCTCCCATAGCTACGCATAAAATGTGAAGAGTGCCTTCGCCTCTATCAAATTGCTGTCTAAAGCACACAACTCGACGTCTATGGGCCGCTTAATATTCCTCGACAACCCATTGATAGACATCAGCTCCATTAATGTCAGGCGGCGCATCGCCGCTGGCCTGCCCATCACAAACCTTGTGCCAACAGCGGTGGAGCGGTACATAGTGGACCACGCGCTCTATGTCGTCGTGTGACGGCCTCTTCGGTTGCCTTCGCTTGGACCCCAGCTAAATACTGAGGGTACCTGTGCTCGTGGCAGGACTCGTCCCTATGCGATCCTCGAAGCCTTTTCCGGGTCGGCACACATCCTCAGCCTTAACATCAGATATCATTCCGCTTTGTTCGTTCTATTCCACAGGTGTCGGGCTCTTGTCGCTAGTAGCACCTGGCAGCGCTGATACTCCACATTCAACTGCCCCTTGGGAGAAAGCTTCTCGGTGTCCCTCCCGGGATCGGAAGCCAGTGGTCCGCATGTCATAGCGAAGTTTGTCCCGAAAGAGTTGGTCGAGGACCGGCGGCTGCCCATCTCCAGCTACAACTACTCTGCCCTGCGGGACCGCCTGGGAAAGAATGGCATCAACGTCTCCGTGACCACGATCTCTCAGGCTAAATTACACAACATAGCGAATTGTTCAATGTTCATCTACTGGCGATGCCGACCCACCTCCTTGACCCAACTGGCAGGCTACGTTCAACACTTGACAAGGAGTTGCCGTGGCTCTATTTTACCCGTAGCTATAAATGGAGGCAGAGATGAGTATGAGAGAAACTGAGGGCAACACACTGAGACAGGGAGAACTGGGGGGACTCTCCAAGGAGGAACTTGTCACACTTGTGAGATTGTATTCCAAATTGTTTCTGGCAATGGATGGTTTCTGGTACCTGGCGGTGAAGGAACTGGTGAGCGAGGATATGGCTACCACCTGTGACCTTTGGGTCTGGGACAAGTATGCCCGCTATGAACTCAAAAGGCTGCTGCCGCTGCTGAACATTGAAGGCGATGACCTGGCAGCCTTCGCAACAGCTTTTGGCTTCTCACCCTGGTTCTCCAACCTGAAACACAAATTCACGCGGGAGGGAGAAAATAGGGTAACCCTTACGGTGCTGGACTGTCCCTCTCTGAACGCCATGAAGAGGGAAGGGGCGGGAAGGGAGAATACTTTTTGCCCGCAGGTAGAGCAGCAGCTTTTGCAAATCTTTGCTCAGTCTTTCAACCCCAGGGCAAGAGTCATTCCCATCGAGTTGCCTCTCAAGACAAGCGAGGACGGCATATGCTGCCGCTGGCAATTTGTAATAGACGAGTGAATCTTGCTGATGGTCAGCCTTTTCCGACACGGGCTGCAACTTGTGCAAAAGGAGGACAGCAGTGGCCAACATCGAGGCAATTCACCGGTACACCGAAGAACACGAAGAGGAGCATATAGGGAAAGTGCAGGAATTCCTTCGCCAACCCAGCATAAGCGCCGAGAACCTCGGCGTAAGAAGCGAGTGTCCCGCGTTTAAGTATCGCTCTTTGCCCTGCTGGGAGATTGAAAAGGGACCTACTGCAAACTTTACGATTACGGGGCGAAAGGCGATGGCACCGATATCTGCGAACACTGCCGGGTCTACAAGAGGTGGGGCCAAGACCAGCCAATAGAGATAAAGCTCTTTGGCAAGGGGTTTAATCTCGCCGGCAAATAACCGGGGAGGAAAGGCGACTTAGAGTAAGATCGATGCAAGGTGATAAGCAGTTAAGCGTGAGGGCGTACAGCGAGGGGTGCTATAGCATCCTTGCTGTATGCTTTTTTATGTGCTACAATATATTTGCATGTTAGCCTAGGTTAGATGAACTAATTGCGCAGACTAAGGAGGTAGAGAATGGGAGGAAGTAAAACTTGATAAGTGCTAAGCGGATTGAGTCCGAAGGCATACAACAAATGGGGCGAGCCGGCTTCTTGTTGGATGTTCTTTTTTTATGCCGATATGCATGCAAAAAGTCAGCTCAAATTAGTCGAGCTAATTGCGTTAAGTAGGAGGCAATAGATGGAACGGATTGAGACTGGGGTGCCTGCAAGTGGGGAAACAGACGTTGAGTATGAGGAGAGGATTTCTGGACAGATTCAGCACATAATCGACGATACGGCAGGACAAGCGGGCGCCGTCATTCGGGTCTTGCAACAGACACAAGGGCTAATTGGCTATTTGCCAGAGATGGTGCTGAAAATCATCTCCAGGGATTTGAAGATGCCCCTAAGCGAGGTATATGGCATAGTCAGCTTCTATCACTTCTTCACTATGGTGCCCAAAGGTAGGCATGTCATCCAGCTCTGCATGGGCACCTGTTGCTATGTTAAGGGAGGTCAGCGACTCCTTGGTACCTTGAAGAAAGAGCCTGGCCTTGAACCTGGCGGCATTACCCCAGACAGTAAATTCTCCCTGGAAACTGTCCGCTGCTTGGGCTGCTGTGGGCTATCCCCGGTATTGGCTATCGGGGATCAGGTTTACAGAAGGGTGAAACCCAGCGACATAAAGGATATCCTTAGTTCCTATGAATAAGGAGAGTGTGAAGTGAAGCCATTTATGTCTGTAGAAGATTTATTGAATTTTGAGGAGCAAGCTCGAGGTAAGATAGCTGAGCGCGAAGAGAAGATCCAGGTCAAGGTTCACCTGGGGACATGTGGCATCTCCTCAGGGGCGATAAAGGTTCTCGAAACTTTTACTCGTGAGATAGAAGCCCGTAAGCTATCCGATGTCGTGGTGCTACGGGCAGCCTGCATTGGACTGTGCGGCGTCGAGCCAGTGGTCACGGTTATCACTCCGGGGCAGAAGAGGGTGATTTACATCGACGTCACTGAAGACAGGGTACCCCAGATCGTAGAGCAGCACATTATGGGAGCAAAAGTGATTGGGGAATGGATTTTGGATGAGAACGCTCCCTTGCTGAAGCTTCAAGAGATAAGGGTGATGCATAACCAGGACATCGACCCGATGAATATCGAGGAGTATATTGCCAGAGGTGGCTATCAGGCCCTGGCCAAGGTTTTGACCAAGATGAAGCCAGAGGAAGTTATCGAGGAGGTCAATAAGTCAGGTTTGCGAGGTCGGGGAGGGGCAGGTTTCCCCACTGCTAGAAAGTGGGGCTTTGTCCGCAGTAGCCCTGGTGAGGAAAAATATGTGGTTTGCAATGGTGACGAAGGCGACCCTGGGGCCTACATGAACCGGGCTGTTCTTGAGGGCAACCCCCATTCGATAGTTGAAGGCATGGCCATCGGCGCCTATGCCATAGGGAATGTGCGCCAGGGCTATGCCTATCTCCGCGCTGAATATCCCCTTGCCATCGAGACCTTAAGCCACGCTATCGCTCAGGCGCGGGAATATGGGCTTCTTGGCAATAATATCCTCGGAACTGGTTTCGAGTTCTCCATCGACATCTTCCCCGGCGCCGGTGCCTTTGTATGCGGAGAGGAAACAGCCCTCCTCGGTTCTATCGCGGGAAAGAGAGGAAATCCCCGGCAAAGGCCACCCTTCCCTGCCAATAAGGGGCTCTTTGACAAACCGACCACCCTCAATAATGTCGAGACATGGTCGGATGTCCCACCGATTATTTTGCACGGGGCCGATTGGTTCGCAAGCGTCGGTACCGAGCGAAGCAAGGGGACAAAAACCTTATGCCTCGTGGGCAAGGTGAGCAACAATGGCCTTATCGAGGTTCCACTAGGAACACCACTGGGGCAAATTGTGTTCGACATCGGGGGTGGCATACCCGATGGCAAGAAATACAAGGCAGTACAAATAGGTGGGCCATCGGGTGGTGTTATCCCCATTGAGCATCTGAATACCCCCATCGACTATGAATCGGTTACCGCACTGGGAGCCATCATGGGCTCCGGCGGGCTCGTTGTTATGGATGAAGATAGCTGTATGGTGGATGTTGCTAAATACTTCCTCCAATTCACTAAGGACGAGTCTTGTGGCAAGTGCACCCCCTGCCGGGCTGGTATCCCTGCAATGTTGGAGATCCTAACCAAGATTAGCCGGGGCGAAGGGACGATGGAGGACCTTGATATCTTGGCAGAGTTGGGAGAGATGGTAGCCTCGGCCTCGCTATGCGGTCTGGGTCAGACCTCCCCCAATCCGGTGCTAACCACCATTCGCCATTTTCGGGAGGAATATGAGGCCCATATCATCGACAAAAGGTGCCCGGCTGCTGTCTGTCAGGATCTATTTAGAACCCCCTGTCAGCATACCTGCCCCGTCGGACTTGACGTCCCTGGATATGTCAGTCTGATCAAGGATGGTAAGTTCGCTGAGGCCTACAGCTTGATCAAGCAGTGCAATCCTTTCCCTTTGGTGTGCGGCCGGGTGTGTAACCATCCTTGCGAGGGTAAATGTCGCCGTGGTCAGGTCGATGAACCTGTAGCGATCAGGGACCTAAAGAGGTTTGCTGCTGATTGGGCCTTAGAACATGATATTGAATATACCCCCGAAATAAAGAGAAGGAGAGAGGAGAGGATAGCCATAATCGGAGCAGGCCCAGCGGGACTGTCAGCAGCCTGGGACCTTGCCATGGAAGGATACCAAGTCACGGTGTTTGAGGCCCTGCCCGTGGCTGGAGGAATGCTGGCCGTGGGCATTCCCGACTACCGTCTCCCCAACGATATCCTTAAGAGCGAGGTGGAAACGGTTGCTAGGCTTGGTGTAGAGATAAGGCTGAACACACCCATTGACGATATTGAATCCCTGCTGAAAGACGGGTATCGAGCAGTATTCATTGCTGTCGGAGCTCACAAGGGAGACAAGATGGGGATTCCAGGCGAGGACTTGGAAGGGATACATGATGCCATTGACTTTCTGAGAGAGGTTAATCTAGGAAATAAAATGGAGGTGGGGAAGAAAGTAGCGGTCGTTGGTGGAGGCAACTCGGCAGTCGATGCTGCCAGGGTAGCTTTGAGGAAAGGCGCAGAGGAGGTACACATATTCTACAGGCGAGAGAAAAAAGATATGCCAGCGATTGTCGAGGAAATAGAAGCTACCGAAGAGGAAGGGGTCCTTTTCCACTTCTTGACAGTTCCCACCAAGGTCTTGGGCAAGAATGGCAAAGTTTCAGGCCTCGAGTGTATTCGAATGGAGCTAAAAGAGTTTGACAGAAGTGGCAGGAGAACTCCTTACCCCATTGAAGGGTCTGAATATACGGTAGATGTCGATACGGTTATCGAGGCAATAGGTCAACGACCTGATACCTCATTTATTAAGGATAACGACATCAAACTAGGCAGAGGGGGAACCATAATGGCTGACCCCCGGACCCTGGCCACTGACCGCAACGGTGTCTTCGCTGGGGGAGATGCGGTAACCGGTCCATGGACGGTAATCGAAGCTATCGCTGCCGGGCAGAGGGCCGCTTGTTCTATTAAGAGGTACCTTCAGGGGAAGGAGCTTACTCCATTAGTCGAGCGCGATGGCTATAAACCTATTGCCATCTCTTCGGTGTCGCCAACTGACGAGGAGACCAAGGAAAGAGCCAGGATCAGATCTGCCGAGATTGCCATGACCGATAGAAAGGGATCCTTTAAGGAAATAGTTTTGCCTTACACCCCGGAGGAAGCCAGGGAAGAGGCCTCTAGATGTCTCAGATGTGACCTTGAGGTTGAATAGGAGTAAAGAGATGAAAGAGATAACTCTGACAATCAACGACAAGCAAGTTAAGGGAAAGGAAGGAGATACCATTCTCGAAATCTGTCAGGCTAATGGCATCGATGTGCCCACTCTCTGTCATCTTGACGGATTAAGCGACGTTGGCGCCTGCCGAATGTGTGTCGTGGAGATCGAAGGGGAAAGAAAGCCAGTCCCTTCCTGCACCTATCCCGCCAGGGACGGGCTGGTGGTAAAAACAAACACGGAGCAACTGGAGAAATATCGCCGCCAGATATTGGAACTCCTCTTCACCGAGCGCAATCACTTCTGTATGTTCTGTGAGCAGAGCGGAGACTGTGAGCTACAGAAACTGGCCTACCGATATCAGATGGACAATGTGCGCTACCCTTATACTTTCCCTTCTTTGCCCGTTGATTCATTAAGTGATTACCTGGTGATAGAACATAACCGTTGCGTCCTTTGTGGCAGGTGTATTCGGGTATGTAGTGAGATAGCGGCAACCTATACTCTGGATTTCGGTGGACGTGGCTGGGGAACGACGGTAGTTGCCGACTTGGAGCAGCCAGTGAGCGAATCAACCTGCACCTCCTGCGGTGCTTGCGTGCAGGCGTGTCCCACAGGTGCCATTTTCAGCAAGCTAAGTCTTTACAGAGGTATACCAAGCGACTGCCAGCAGATAACCACTGTTTGTCCCGTCTGCGGAGTTGGCTGTGAACTGAACGTACTGGTTAAGGACAATAACATCGTGAGTATTGAAGCACCGGAGCTAACTGGGTTGAAGGGGCCGCTTTGCAAACAAGGCCGCTTTGAGTTGCTTCGCGAAACCCGTCCCAGGATCACATCCCCCTTGGTGCGAGGCAAGAAGGGCGAGCTAGAGGAAGGCACTTGGGATAAGGCAGCAGAGGTCATCGCTGAGAGCGTGAGGGGGTTAAAGGATAGCTTCGCTGGCATAGTATCACCAAGAATGCCGAATGAAACACTCTCCCTGTTTCACAAATTTATCCGTGAGGTAGTAGGCAGCGATTTGATAGATACCATGGACGGAGAAAACTACAGGGTAACTAGCGAGGGCATTAGGCAGTTCCAGGATAATGGAAAGGGACTGGATATCGAATGTCTTATTGAAGAGATAATCGAGGCAGATTGCATTCTTGTAGCAGGGGCAGATCCTGAGAAAACAAATCCCATTATTGGCAATCTTGTGCGTCGAGCGGTAAGCCAAAGGGGAGCAAAGCTGATAGTAATACACCCATCAAGGAATGTTTTTCCACTATGGACTGACCTATGGCTTAAGCCCCGTGAGGGTAGTGAAGGGGATCTACTTAATGGCTTAGCCAAGAACCTTATTGACACGGGCCTGGCCGTGCCGCAAAAGGCAGGAACGAAGCTTATTGAATCTCTGAGCCAGTGTGATACAGGCGAAGTGGGCAGGGCTACTGGCATAGATGAGGAGAGCCTGAAGTTGGCAGCGAAGATGTATGGCCAGGCTGAGCGTGGGGTAATCATATACGGAGAAGGGTTAATGCAGAGTAACAATCCAAGCCTTATTACCTCCCTTCTCAATCTGGCTGATTTGGCAGGAAATCAAGCGGGGGATAGGTTAAGGGTCATCTCGCTTAAAACCAGTGCCAATAGCCGTGGTGGCTGGGAACTAGGTCTAGCAGCACGAGGTATAACGCGGAATGGGCTGAAAGGGCTCTACCTCCTTCTCAGCGATGACCAAGCGGACGAGGAGCTATTGGACTGGCTTAGAGGAATCGATTTCTTGGTGGTTCAGGCGAGTTATCAATCACCTGCTACATCCATAGCTGATGTGGTTCTGCCCTCTCCCATCTGGGCGGAACGGGAGGGCAAATATGTGAACATGGATGGTAGTGCTCTTCAATTGAAACAGGTGCTTCAACCACCAGAGGGAATCCTTCAGGACCAGGAGATATTGATACAGCTTTCCAAGAAATTGGGTCACGAATTGAGTCCAAGCTAGGAGGTTAAAGGTGGCAAAGGTTAAGATCGCTACAGCGTGGTTAGACTGTTGCTCTGGGTGCCATATGTCTTTCCTGGATTTAGATGAGGCACTCATCGGTCTGGCAGATGCAATTGAAATCACCACCAGTCCTATAACCGATTTCAAAGAGTTTTCACCCGTCGATCTCGGGATTATTGAAGGAGCAATAAGCAACACCCACGATGAAGAAGTAGCCAAGGACTTGCGCGCTAATTGTAAGATACTGATGGTATGGGGCGATTGCGCTTGCTTTGGTGGGATAGTTGCTATGCGTAACTTATTCACCAAAGAAGAGGTTCTTCGCCGGTATTATATTGAGACCGAAAGCACCATTGAAGGTAAGATCCCATCCTCAGAAGATCTCCCCCAGCTCTTCGAGCAGGTTAAGCCAGTAAATCAGGTGGTTAAGGTTGATTGCTATGTCCCAGGGTGCCCACCTAGCGCCAAAGCTATTCACTACGCCGTGGCTGAGCTTCTGGAGGGCAGAATACCGGTGCTCCCCAGCGAAATAATGAGGTTTGATTGAGGAGGCTATTGAATGACTAGAAAAATCGTAATTGAGCCGGTTACCCGCGTTGAGGGACATGGAAAGGTAACCATCCTGCTTGACGATAGCGGTAACGTGGAGCAAGCCAGGTTCCATGTTACTCAGGTGCGGGGGTTTGAGAAGTTCTGCGAGGGGCGATTGCTCTGGGAGATGCCACTTATTACCGCCCGAATTTGTGGTATTTGCCCGGTAAGCCACCACCTCGCTTCAGCCAAAGCTGGAGATGCTATTTTGGGGGTGGAACTGACGCCGACAGCAAAGAAGCTACGCCGGCTAATTCATATGGCGCAGCTTGTTCAATCCCATGCGCTCCATTTTTTCCACCTAGCTAGCCCTGATTTACTCTTCGGCATGGATGCAGACCCAGCTAAACGAAATGTCATGGGGCTTATAGCCGAGATGCCAGAGATTGCCACGAAGGGGGTTATGCTTCGTGCCTTCGGCCAGAAAATAATAGAGATGCTCGGGAATAAGAGGGTTCATCCTAATGCTGCCATCCCTGGGGGGATGAATAAAGTTCTTAGTCCTGATATGCGTGATCAAATTCTCAGCCAGGTGGATGAAGTTATTGCTGACTGCCAGTTCGCTATTGACCTGTTCAAGGATTACTGCGCCAAGAACACAGAGGTGGTCAACAGCTTCGCCGATTTTACCAGCGCGTATCTTGGACTCGTAGATGAAAACGGTAACGTTGAGTATTACGATGGAAAACTTAGATTGAAAGACGGCAAGGGTTGCGTCTTAGAAGATGATGTAGCTCCAGAGAACTACCTTTCCATTATTGAGGAAAGGGTTGAGGATTGGTCTTACCTCAAGTTCCCTTACTACAAGAAGCTGGGGTATTCCCGTGGTATGTACCGTGTAGGACCTCTAGGGCGGCTTAATGTTGCCGATGGATGCACTACCCCGCTAGCCAATAAAGAGTTCCAGAATTTTAAGAAACTAGGCGAAAACGGTATAGTGCAGGCGTGTTTATATTACCACTATGCCCGATTGATTGAAATGCTTAATTGCGCTGAAGAGATCAAGTCGCTTGTCGAAGATGAACTCATCTGCGGCAAGGATATATGGGTCAATTCTAGCCGGATCAACGAGGAGGGCATAGGAGTAATCGAAGCCCCCAGAGGGACACTTTTCCACCATTATTGGGTAGATAACAGTGGTAAAATGCGCAAAGTCAACTTGATTGTAGCTACTGGTAACAACAATCTGGCAATGAATCGCGCCGTCTCCGAGGTAGCTAGGGAATATATCAAAGACGGGAAGGTTACTGAGGGGATACTTAATCGTGTTGAGGTTGCTATTCGTTGCTATGATCCCTGCCTTTCCTGCTCGTCGCATGCTCTAGGTCACATGCCCTTAGAAATCACTATTCTTGAGCCCGATGGAAATGTTCGCCAGATATTAAGGAGTTAGCATGCGCACCCTCATTTTAGGGATAGGCAATTCAATTTTGGGAGATGATGGTATAGGGGTTCATGTTGCACAGGAATTGGCCAGGATAATCAAAGATGAGAATGTTGATGTGAGAGACGTCAGCGTTGATGGCTTAAATCTATTAGATTTCATCGTGGGATACGATAAGCTTGTTGTGATTGATGCGATTGTGACTGATGACGGAGAAGTAGGGGAAATATATAGGCTTAAGCCAGAGAATATTTGTGATCCGTCGCGTTCAGCTATCTCACCGCATCATTTTAATCTTGCAACTACGCTTGAGATAGGGAAAAGGCTCTTCCCAAACGAGATTCCAGAAGAAGTTGCAGTTTTTGCTGTAGGCACTCAAGAAGTAGCTACGGTTACCGAGGAAATGACGGAAAAGGTAAAGAAAGCTGTCCCCAGAGTGGTAAGTCTCGTTCTGGAAGAGATCGGCTCATCGTAACCAGCCCCTGTTCATCCTCTGCGCGCTTTTCATCTTATCAAATTAGGGAAGGGCCATTTTAAATCTCTAAGCGCCATCTCCATCGGATCGCCACTAGTGTATCATTGCTACGGCTTTCGCCTAAAGATGTGCATCACCATCAAACGCCCTGCCTTCTCCTAAGTTAAAGACAAGCGATCTATTCACATCCTCCAGGCTCTTACGGAGGGCCTCTCCGTTTGCAGACCTGACATTGAGAAACCTCTTTGAGATTTGCTGAACTTCGGACCGGAGATACGAGGATTCATCAATAAGCGGCTTGAGGATGAGTCGATTTCCCCCGAAGAGGATTTGCTCCGGTCGATAGCCCCCAAATCTCTCCTCGATGCGATTGGCCACTCTTCTCAGGAAATCCCTCTTCTGCTCCTCCGTCCTTCGGGCAAATCTCTTCTCACTTCTTCCACCCTTTCGATGTCGCTTGTGGATGTATCCAGTCCCCGTCTTGGATTCAACAAGCTTATCCCCCTTGAAAACCCCCAAGGCATACGAACCCCAGGTCACCAGCACCAGCCCAAGGAGACGCTCTTTCTCCAAAAACCGACACAGCAGCGAGGTCTCTGGTCTGCCGTGGAAGACTCTATCTTCAGGCAGGGCGAAAGGAGGGATTACGATGAGCTTATTCCCACTTTCGCTCCAGAATATCACTGCTCCAGTTCCATACCTCTGGGCTTCCTGGAGGATCGCCGGCGCACAGAGCGCCGTCCTTATCTCCCCCGCGAAGGGACTGAGTTCGACTTCAGTGTCAGTGCGGTTGCAAAGAAAGGACAAGGGCGTTACATAAATGGTGAGATAATTTTCAGGACTGCCCTCAATCTCAGCGAGAAAATCAAGTAGTCTCCTCTTAGTGAACGTCTTGGGCTTTAGTTGCATCTTCAGCCTCAGGATCTCCGAAGTAGCTTAGAGCCATAGCATGGCATCAGCAGCCTGGCAGCGCTGTTCGTAAAGAACCGAACGCAGCTTCTCAACCAGTTAGCCGTTGCTTTCCCTCTCGACGATGATCTCTGCTCCCGATGCTACGTTCCTGAGCCGAATCGGCTCGTCGATGACTTTGCCAAACACGCTAACAGCGCTGGCAGGACGAATCTCCTCCCCACGGCTTATGGGTGTTGCGCCGAAAAAGATGCAAAAAGCATTGCCTTGCGGCCAATAGCCCAAATCACCGATGTTTACCACTTCTTGCCCCTCCTCCAACTCCAGGCTAACTGGAATGGGAAAGTATATCTCCTCTCCCCAAAGTCTGACAGAAGCCCTAATTGGCAAGGCCTCCCAGATTGCTTCAGCAGTCTTGGTATCATTCAGCTCAGCCACAACATGAATACTACTTGCCGCGATTCGAATTCTTCTAACCATCTATTCTAAGCCTATTGCAGATCTGCCAGATATCCTTAGAAAGCGCCTGTATCCCGCTATAAGAGGCAGCAACGTGCATGCAATTATACAATCAAGCAATCCTGATACACAATCACGGAGGTGGCAGCAGAGGCAAGGATGCAAGGGGGATTACGATATGGGGTAATTAGAAATTATGACGAAACTTGAAGTTTCAAGAGCGGGGTAGGGAACTAAGAATTTTTATGCGACTTGCCTGAGACTGGCCTAGTCGTACCCCTAGCTAACCCAATCCGCACAAAGCAATTCTGCCTGCTCTAATACTGTTCGCGTAGCTTTCTCTTGCTTATCTGGTGGATATCCGTATTTCCGCAGGATACGTTTTACCATAGTCCTGAGCCTAGCTCGTACGTTTTCCCTAATCGTCCAGTCAATGGTAACGTTGCGGCGGACGGCTTCTACCAGTTCGCGAGCTATGGTTTTCAAGGTTTCATCACCCAACACCTTCACTGCACTATCATTGACCTCGAGAGCGTCGTAGAAAGCCTCCTCCTCTTCGTTCAGTCCTAGTTTCTCGCCGCGAGATTTGGCGTTGCGCATCTCCTTAGCGAGTTCGATAAGCTCAAGAATCACCTGAGCAGCCTCGATTGTGCGGTTCTGGTATCGGCGGATAGTCCTCTCAAGCATCTCCGCGAACGACCTGGACTGAACAAGATTCCTTTTCGACCGCACCTTGATCTCGTCATTGAGGAGCTTTTGTAAGACCTCGAGAGCTAAGTTGCGATGTGGCATGCCCTGGATTTCGGCAAGGAACTCGTCAGACAGGATTGAAATGTCAGGCTTCTTGAGCCCAGCAGCGCTGAATATGTCAACGACTTCATCGGAGGAGACGGCCTTGGATACGATTTGGCGAACCGCTGCATCCAGCTCCTCCTCGGTTTTGCCTGGTATCTGTGTGTTCTTGGCTATGGCTGACCTTACGGCCTGGGAAAAGCCAACATCGTCCTTGATCTTCAGGGCTTCCTCGTCGGGCACAGAAAGTGCGAAAGCCTTCGATAGCTCTGTTACAGCTTGCAATAGTCGCACTTTTCCGTCCTCTTGCCTCAAGATATGCTCCATAGCGGCAGGGATAACGGCCAAGCGCTCGGCGGGCGTACCAATGAAGAACTTGGAGTGGTCGAAGCCAGAGAACATAGCCGATACCACCTCGTACTTCTCCAGCATTATTGCCACCGCTTCTTCCTTCGGTATGCCTGTCTCGCGACGTGAGCCTTCTGTGTAGTCGGCAAGAGCCTTCCTCAACTCCTCTGCAAGGCCCAGGTAGTCGACCACTAGACCGCCGGGTTTATCTCGGAATACACGGTTAACACGCGCTATGGCCTGCATCAACCCGTGGCCGCGCATAGGTTTGTCAATATACATGGTGTGGAGACATGGGGCGTCAAAGCCAGTGAGCCACATATCGCGAACGATAACCATTTTCAGTGGGTCCTCTGAGTCTGTCATCCGTTTCTTGATTGATTCCCGTCGGTCTTTGTTACGGATGTGAGGCTGGAAGTTCAAGGGGTCGCTCGCCGACCCGGTCATGATTACCTTAATCATGCCTTGATCGTCATCATCATGATGCCACGAGGGGCGAGTTTTAATGATCGCGTCATATAAGTCAACACAGATACGGCGGCTCATACATACTACCATTCCCTTGCCATTCGATGTCTCCATGCGCGCCTCGAAATGTTCCACTATATCATTTGCTACCAATGATATCCGTTTTTGCGTGCCTACCATTGCCTCAAGACGAGCCCACCTGGTCTTGAGCTTCTCTCTGACATTTTCCTCCTCACCTTCGGCAACCTCTTCAAAATCGGGATCAATATGTGGCCTTTCTTCTTCATTTAGTTCGAGCTTTGCCAGCCGCCCCTCGTAGAAGATACGGACAGTGGCGCCATCTTCCACCGCCCGCTGGATGTCATAGATGCTAATATAATCTCCGAATACCGCGGGAGTATTCCTGTCCTCTTTTTCGATGGGTGTACCGGTGAATCCAATAAACGAGGCGTTGGGGAGTGCATCACGCATGTGCCGGGCGAAGCCATCGATGAAGTCGTACTGGCTTCGATGGGCCTCATCGGCAATCACAACAATGTTGCGTCGGTCGGAGAGAAGAGGAAATCTCTCCGTACCCTCCGGCATAAATTTCTGTATTGTGGTGAATATGACACCCCCGGAGGCTACCTTTAACAGCTCCCTCAGGTGTTCTCTATTCTTGGCTTGCTGAGGTTGCTGCCTGATGAGGTCTTGGGCCACTACGAAGTTGTCGAAGAGCTGTTGGTCGAGGTCATTCCTGTCAGTCAAAAGAACCAGCGTAGGGTTCTCCATCGCTGGCTCGAGGATGATCTTTCCGGCATAGAACACCATGGTCAGGCTCTTGCCTGCGCCCTGTGTATGCCATACCACACCCACACGCTTGTCTCCTCCTGACGATGTGGCCTGCAAGGTCGCTGCCACTGCTGAGTTGACCGCGTGGTACTGGTGATAGGCCGCTACCTTCTTGGCTATATTCGAGCCATCTACCTCGAAGAGTATAAAATAGCGCACCAGGTCCAGGAAGCGAGTCTTTTCAAACATCCTCTTCGCCAACACCTCAAGCTCCGGGAGAGCGTGTGGTGCGGTGTATTCTATATCCATGATGCGCCACGGCAAGAACCACTCCCAGCCGGACGTAAGCGTTCCCACTCGTGCCTCAGTGCCGTCACTGACAACCACCAGTTCGTTGTATGTAAAAAGTGAGGGTATATCTATCTTGTAGGTCTGAATTTGGTTGTAGGCTGCCTTTATGGTAGCACTCTCGTCAGCGGGGTTCTTGAGCTCCAGCACCGCCAACGGCAGGCCGTTGACAAACACCACCAAATCAGGGCGACGGCTCTGCTGTCCCTCGACGACGGTGAACTGATTGACCACAAGCCAATCGTTCCGCTCTGGGTTGGCGAAGTCTGCCAACCAGACTTTATCGCCGATGATTCGTCCATCCTCAGTCCGAAACTCGACATCCACACCGTCGGTGAGCATCTTGTGGAAATTGCGGTTATTCACAATCACACTGGGACTATCTGGGCGGGTGACCTTCCTCAATGCGTCCTCCAATGCCTCGACCGGTATATCTGGGTTTAGAGACACCAAAGCCGAACGCAGCCGTTCCTTCAGTACTACGTCGGCATAGCTATCCCGCTCAGGGTAGCGCCCATCGCAGGCAATATCTGGCCCGGGTAAGTGCCAATAACCCAGGCCCTTGAACCAGTCAATGGCTGCTTCTTCTACAGTGGATTCGAGAATCGTGGTACTCACAAGGCCCCCTTTACTGGTGCCTTTTCTCCTTCATGCTGGGGTTCATACCACCAGAAGTTGATAGGGTTTATTGGCCCGAATGTTCTCAGCCCATGATCCGTTTTGAGGCTTACTCCAAGCCGCTGCTTTTTGCACATACCATCAAATTCAGCCAACACTTGGCACCGCGCATGATCCGAATTACTAAGTTCGGGAGGTGACTCTTGCTCCGTTGTAGCAAACAAACTCAACTGCTGACTAGAAGAGCGTTTCCACTGCTCATAGATATCATAGGAGCTTCGTGAATAGGCAGCGAGCCCTGCGCAGAGATCTGCTAGCTGAATGAGAGGTTCTTGATGTGACTTGCACGGTGTGATTTGCTCAATGTCGAACTCTTGCCTAAGCCGAAGTCTGAATTTGCCTTGGGTGAACAAGTCACGCCGTACGTCAACTTGGGTGCTTGTCATATCCAAGAAATCCTTGACCTCGTTCCACTTCATGGCTGCTTGTTCATCGGGGCACAACCGCCAGATGCTGTCAGCAGGCCAGCGTGTACGCAGTACATTCTTGAGGAGATGGTAGTACATACGCTGCAGATTCGCAATATCATCGCGCCCTGTTATCCTGTGTCGACTGTCTTCAATGTCCCAAGTTAGCATATCGGCCCGAACGATTTTCGCACAGGTATGCCTGACAGCATAATCCAGCATTTTGAGAGCGGCGAAGCGGTACCGCGCATTATCAAGCTTATGCCACTTGAACTCAGTAATGCCTGAGCCCTGAAGAATATTCTGCAACTCGCTGTTTAAGCCAGCAGCATTTTCATATTTCAGGCTGACTAGAGCTATGCCTCGATATTGTCCAGTGTTGTAATGCGTCTCATCAGCATAAGCAATGTGGGTGGGGTCACTGTTGCTCTGCATGGCTAAATCACTTCTCCCCCATAAACTTCTCAGCATCCTTTAGCATATC
>JAUWRG010000003.1 GCA_030610655.1 Dehalococcoidia bacterium | reverse complement strand
AACCTATCAGGTGAAGCGGCGTGGGAAGCATTGCGCACCATTCATGTTGTTGAGATGGAGGTGGGTGCAGAGCGCAAGCGAGGTGTAACCGGAGGAAGTAACCGAGCCCGTGAGGTGCTGAAGACACTGGGGATTACTGTGATCGCCCCACCGCAAGTGCCGGAAACAGACTGAGAAAGGCGATGTATTGTCAAACAGGGTTTAAAATGCCCCATTTTGAAGCTATTGTCAAACCCAATTGCCAAACATGGGCTATGAGGATTTTGATGTATGAGGTATCGGTTCGGGAACACTTTGACGCTGCTCATTTCCTGAGAGGTTATGAGGGAAAGTGTGAGAACCTGCACGGGCACCGTTACGAGGTTATAGTTACTGTGCGGGCGCAGGGTCTAGACGACATTGGGCTTGCCTACGACTTTAAGGTGATTAAAGGGCATCTCAGGGAGGTATTGACGCGCTTTGACCATGTTTGCCTGAATGATATATCGCCCTTTGACAAGATTAACCCCTCCTCCGAGAACATCGCTGTCACAATCTGCGAGGAACTACAAAGGAGAGGGCTCTCTGTTTTCAGCGTCCAAGTCTACGAATCTCCGGACTCTTCTATTACTTTTGTGCCTGGCAACCTGTTTTAGTCGTTGGTATCTGACTGAGGGGTGCTCTCCTCGGTGGCTTCTGGCGGGGGCTCGATCTTGGTTACTGCCATAGTCCAGCCGATCCAGAATCCCAAAGCCAACATACCCAGGAAGCCGATGACTACTGGAATTGCAATGGCCCAGTAGCTCTCGACAACTATTCCCCAGACAAAGGCTAGCCCTACAACAACCATAAGTAAACAAATCAGGCCACCGACTACACGAGATTTCTGCATAGTACCTCCTGTTTATTTGTGAAGCTCCGGCGGAAGAAGATTCGGGATGGTCTCCTCTATAGGGTAGGTTACCGAGCAATCTTCGCAATAAAGAGAACCCTTTATGATCTCTTTTTCATCCTCCTCATCGACGGTGAGCTTGAGGGAGCCCTTGCATACTGGGCAAGCGAGGATTTCCATGAGGTCTCTTTTCATCTTCCCTCCTTGTCTCTAGAGCGAATTCTACTTCAATTGTTCCCTACCGTCAACATCGCAGCCTTGAATAGATAGGGGGAAAAGCAGAGTCCTTTAGGGTGGGTGGGAAATTATGAGATTGCTTCGCTTTGCCTTCAGTTCCGCTCACAACAGCAGATGCCATAGTGTCATTGCGAGGAGCACTAGCGACGAAGCAATCTAGGGCAGGAAGGTGAGAAAGGAAATCCTCCCTCCCCCGGTGGGAGGGAGTTAGAGGGAGGGGGAATTTGGATCTATTTGGTAGCGACCCTCACCCTTAGAGGCCGACAGGTCGGTCCGTCCTACGTCCCACAAGCTCAGGACAGGCCCTAGCCCTCTCCCGGCAAGGGAGAGGGAAGACACAAAAGGGAGTCCAGAGGAGCCTCCCTCTGGCCGGGCTCTGGGGGTGTCCCTTAGAAATATGTCCTTGACATCGCTCTCTCCGTATGGATAGAATTCTGATTTAAGGAGGGATACCTATGAAAAAGACTAAGCTCTGTGAATTACTGGGCATAGATTACCCCATAATCCAGGGAGGGATGAATTGGATCGCAAATGCTGAGCTTGCCGCTGCCGTTTCCAACGCCGGGGCTCTGGGGATAGTTAGTCCTACCGCGGGGATGAGGCTTGAGGATGACATGGAGGAGAATTTGAGAAGCCATATACGAAAGGCGAAAAGCCTCACCGAAAAGCCTTTTGCGGTGAATTTTCCGCTGCAAACGCCGGATGTCGAAAAACTGATCGATGCAGCAATTGAGGAAGGGGTCAAGGTAGTGACCACCTCGGCGGGGAACCCGGCGCTGTATACTGCTTACTTGAAAGAGGCTGGGGTCAAGGTTCTTCATGTAGTCGCCTCGGTGAGACATGCTCAGGGTGCTGAGAGGCACGGTGTTGACGCCGTCATCGCCGAAGGGTATGAGGCTGGTGGTCACAATGGCTTCGATGGACTTTCCACCTTCGTCCTCGTTCCTCAGGTGGTGGATGCGGTCAGTGTCCCGGTAGTGGCAGCAGGGGGGATCGCCGATGCTCGGGGCCTTGTCGCCGCATTGGCGTTGGGGGCAGAAGGAGTTCAAATAGGCACTCGCTTCGTCGCCACCCACGAGTGCGCTGCCCATCAAAACTTCAAGGATGAGGTCGTGAAGGCTATCGATACCGGAACTGTGATCACCGGTAGAAAGCTCGGTCCCACTAGAGGGCTTAAGAACGACTTCACCGCCAAGATGCTGGCGATAGAGAGCACTGGGGCATCGCCTGAGGAGCTTCTGGTTCTGATTGGCCTTGGCAGGTCTCGGTTGGGCGAGCTAGAAGGCAATGTGGCAGATGGGGAACTGTATTGCGGTTCCATCGCTGGAATGGTCAAGGATATCGTGGGCGCCGGCGACGTGGTGCGCAGCATCGTTGAGGGCTACGACAGCGTGGTGGCTGCACTTTGACAGCAGTCATTTCTTGGTACGTTTCCCGAGAGGCTGTGCGGCTATAGCAAGCCGATTGCCTGATGACCGCTTTCCTGGCTTCCACTTGACCTTCGCGGTCAATAACGTTGAGGCCGCACCCATAGGTATTGCGCCAACTGGAACCCTATTCTGCTCAAGGATGTGGCATGTCTGAGACCAAGCTATACCGGGACAGAAATCTCCTTATCCTGTTCGGCATAAACCTGATGGCGGTACAGGCGATGATGGCCATCGCTCCCGCCTTTCTCCAGATTGTGAGCCAGCTGGGAGTATCAGAGTTTGAAGTGGGACTGCTGATTACCTCCTTCAGCATACCCGGTGCAATACTGGCGCCTTTCCTCGGGTTACTCGCTGACCGATACGGACGCAGAAGAATCCTGGTGCCTTCCCTCTTCCTTTTCGCTATTGCGGGAGCGGCCTGTACCTTTGTCCGTGACTTCAATACTCTCCTGGCATTGAGAGCCCTCCAGGGAGTTGGAGGAGCGGCGATTGGCTCCATAAACATCACCATCATCGCCGACCTGTATGCTGGAAAGCGGCGGGCCCAGGCCATAGGGCTCAATGCGAGCATCATGTTCATTAGTATGCCCTTATGGACCACCATAGGTGGGGCGCTGGCACTTCTGGGCTGGTACTATCCTTTTGCCCTCTCTATTCTGGCCCTTCCCATGGGCATCCTGGCACTCACCCTTCTGAAGAATCCTGAACCTGAGAAGTCTGGGAGTCTAAAGGAATACCTGAAGGGCACGTGGGGATACCTTCGTGACATAAGAGTTGTTGGCCTGTTTGCCGCGGGGGTACTCACCAATCTCGTCATCTTTGGCGGCTATTTTACCTACTTCAACCTGTATATGGGCCAAGCGTTCGGCGCTTCACCCTTCAGGATAGGTAATTTCATGGCTATCACTTGCATTGCCCTTGCCGTCGTCTCCTCGCAACTCGGCAGGATCAGCCGGTGGCTTTCGCTGGGGAATATCATCAAGCTGTCGTTCGTCGTCACTGCCCTATCCCTGGCGCTGATTCCGCAGATGCCCAGCCTGTGGTTTCTGCTCATACCGGGGATTGTCTTCGGCATAGCCCAGGGGGCCAGCATGCCCAGTCTCCAGACGGCGATCGCCAGTATGGCTCCGCTTGAGCACCGGGCGGCCTTCATGTCGATAAACAACACCATCCTCAGGTTGGGACAGGCAGTTGGGCCGCCGCTGGTTGGCCTGTTCTATGTCTATGGAGGATTTGACGGCGCGTTCTATGCCACCGCAGGCCTGACACTGATGGCGCCAGTCGTCGCCATACTCATTGGTCGGAAGATCAAACCGAAGGAGGTATGATACACGGGCGAACGCGAGCTAAGCCACTGGCATATATGGGAATATCTGAATCCCTTTTTACCTGTGGACGCGCTGCGATTACAAACTGGCCATCAACTGCTGTGCTGAATCAAAGGCGGAGTTGTGTCAGGGTTCCTCTGATCTGCTTTCCTCGATCAGCCTCTGGCCGTACTCGAGAAGCACCTTGATACGTTCTTTCGATATGTTCTTGGAGTTGAGGTAGACCTCCAGTGCCTCCATGGGGGTCATCCCCTCGGCGGTGAAGCCCGACATCCTGGGGCGGCGCTCTCGCTCCACATCCCTGGCGATGGCGGCAATGAAGTGGGCATCCTTAAGCGCTTTGCGAATCTCCCCCTCATCGAGCAGCCCCTCAAGCCGCTCCGAAATGGCCACCTGCACCCGCACAATGGCATCTTTTACATCATGCCTGGCGATGGCCTCGAGCACCGCCTGGGTGGGGTCGGGCTCCAGGGGAGCGACGTTGACCTTGATGGTGAGGAAGCGTCGCGCCTTCACCGGGTGGAATTCATAGGATACCTGCTTGTCCGGCCCTATTTCCACAACGTAGAAACCCTTCTTGTCTTCCTCCTCGCTGAAGTCGATGCGCTCCAGGCTCCCGGCATAAACCACAGGCGGATTCTCACCGAGCACCTGGGACTTGTGGATATGACCCAGGGCGACATAATCGAAGGCGGGGTTGGCTACGCTGCTATGCAGGAGCATATAGTCATGTCCCATTATCATACTTCTCTCCGAGCCGGTCTGGGCGCCGTGGACGAAGACGTGAGCGGCGAGTATCGCCGGCAGGCTCGGGTCAAGGCCCTCCACCTCTGCCATTATGCGCTCGGTGAGTATCTTCTCCAGTCTCTCATTAAGCTCATCAAGGGTAAGGTTCTTCGTCTCCTCCCTGCTCAGCAGGGCGACCCTCCTCGCCCAGGGCAGGGCTACCACTTGGAGGGGGCCTGGTTTGGTCTTTATCTGGTAGGTGCCGGGGTGGTTGGCCACGGTGACGTTCGGTATGGCCAGGGTTTGAAAGATCTCTATGCTGGTGGCGCGATTAATGGCATTGGGGAGGTCGTGGTTGCCGATGAGGAGGAAGACCGGGATGTCATTGGAGGCGAGGCGCCAGATGCGCCTGGCGAACTCGCGCTGGTGCGTCTGGGACGGCTCACGGCTTTTATAGGCATCGCCGCAGAAAAGGATGAGGTCGATATTTTCGTTCAGGGCGTATTCCACCACCTCATCAAAGGCTGAAAGGAAGTCGCCGAGGCGGGAGGACAGACCCGTGTTCGGGTCGATGCGCCCGTAGTTCTCCACCCCCAGGTGCAGGTCGGCAAAGTGAAGTATTTTCATAATCTAAAAACTATCATGGCCTACTGTCCACAAGCGAGTCATGAAAATAGAGGGTAGCCTAGAGCATCTGCTCTAGGCATGGTTGGAGCCGATGCTCCAACCTACCCAAGATAAAGCATGAGAATCTATTTTCGAAGTTAAAAAATTGCATTCGACCGATAGCTCACAAAAATTCATCCTCGTCAATCTTGGGCTTTAAGTGGGATAGCTTTGTCATGTGGCCACATGGCGGTTCAGCTATGGCAACAACAAAAAATGTAGCGCAACCCTTTAGGGTCGCCTTATGCGAGGCTAAAGCCTCGCCCTACATCTGGAGCTAGCTACATCGCCTATGTTACTAGTGACCTGACTCGTGCCAATTTCCTGTGGGATTTCCTCGCCTCGCTCTTTGCGGTATTCAAGGCAAAGCTCGAGCGCTTCCTTTAGGTTAGCCACGCATTCCTCATGGGTCTCACCCTGAGCGTGGGCTTCGGGAATCACGGGGCAGCTAGCTATGTAGAAGCCGTCGGGTGCCTTCCTGATGACAACGGTGTACTCCATCCCTCACCTCCAGGAAGATAATTATAGCACTGTTGTGGGGAAAGTGCTCGAAGCGAATGTCATCCACCTGCAAGTGTTTATCGGCGGAACCCAAGGCTTTCGTGCGAAAAAGCATGCGCGTAATGCTGTGTCACTACGAGCCCCTTCGGCTTCCTGTCATTCTGACCCTTCACAAAGTGAAGGGGAAGAATCTCAACACGCTCAGGGCAGGCTCCGTGAAGGGGGAGAATCCCATGGCGCTCAGGGCAGGCGAAGGCGAAGAATCTCTGCGTTGTGTTTGCGAGAGGGGGTTCTTTGGTAGCTTAGCTCTAGATTCTTCGTCGCTTCGCTCCAGATTCTTCGTCCCCCGACAAGTCGGGGTCCTCAGAATGACAATGTGTTCTTGCGGCTCGGTTGTCACTCTTGAGCTATAGGCGCTTCATTCTCGGGGTCTGGCTCCCAATCGCTCTAGAATCTGGAGTTGGTCCAGACTCTGAATAGCAATGACCTTCTTCCTACTGGCAAGCCCTTTCTCTATCATAATGCTGCTCTTGCTTATCCCTAGGAGTTGGCTCAGGAAGTCGATAAGCTCTTTGTTGGCTTTCCCCTTCACCGGCGCCGCCGCGATCTTGACGCGCAAAACCCCATCCTCAAGCCCCAGCACCTCATTGCGCCTGGCGTTGGGCTGCACCTGGACGGTGATGTTTGTTTGATTCTGACTCAAATCTTATGATACCCCCAAGTGCAGGTCGGCAAAGTGAAGGATTTTCATTGTCTCGTTTCTGTCAAATTTTTAAGCCACGACTAATGGCTCACAGCGTGCCCATTTGGATAGAATGAGAATTCGCCTTAATATTAAGCTCAGGTACTGCCATAGAAGTATCGAAGCTCTTTATCTCCAAAACGGTAAGGCTGTAGCGCATTGAAGAAAGCAGTGTGAGCACGCTGAAGATCCTCATAGGCTCGGATGGCCTTGTCGCATAACGTGTACACTTTCTCGAGTGTCATCTTGGGACTACCTAAATGGTGAATGATGCTATTCCGGTAGTTGAGGAATTTTTCTGTCTTGGCGATGAAATTGTTGGCTAGGGCATTAGCTCGGTCGGCATCTGCTGGCGACTCCGAAGTCACTGCTCGAAAGGGCAGGATTTCCTTCTTGCTGATTCTCAGAATCCTCCGAGTGTCCACTCGATTATCGTAAAAATAGGAATCTGGTCTTGGCATGAATTTCGGCTGTTCCCCCATTTCCAACTGGGACTTGAGTATTATCTGTTCTACAAGACGGGCGGTCTGAATAACATAGAAGTCAGCTAATCCTGCATAGATCGCGACGGCACCTACCTTTCGAACGATGTCATCGGAAGTGGCGGCTTCTTTTGCCAGAAGCTCAACAGAATTGAGCTTCTTAATTTGTTCGTCTGTAGAGAGAAGCTGCTTAGGCATACAATTCCCTCCTTTCCCTTCACTTACCCCTCGAACCTCAGCCAGTAGCTGCCGCCGGGGGGGCACAGGGCACACCCCTATCTCAGTCTGTTAAGAAGGTCTTCTTTTGGGATATTATTCCATAGGCCTATTCTGTTGAGGATGTCGCTCAGAGTCCCTTTGGCCAAAACCCTGTGTGCCGGGACGGTAATGGTGTGCTCGCCTAGAGGTGTGGCTTTTCTTAGCCGAATATGACTCCCTCGTTGTCTAACAATTTCGTAGCCTAGAGATTGAAGGAGCCCAATTACATCGCTGCTGCTAACCTGTGGAAGCTTTGGCATCTGCTAGCCTTACCTCGGACAGAGTAAGAATAGTAATAGGCTCATCTGTTTCACCGTAATGAACGGAGACCGCCTCTTTGATATTTTCATATAGCTCGTCTAAAGTGTTACCCTGTGTAAAAATATCCTCCCCTATCCCTCGAGCACACCAAAACTCACCATCGAAATAGGTTTCCATCTTAACTAACACATTCAACCTCCACCTGGGAATCTTAATCTATTATACCAGAAAGCTTGAATTCTAGCTGTCCTACTCCTCAAAGCCCAGCCAGTGTTTGCCGCCTGGTGGCAGGACGTCGAGGGGCTCGCCGGCAAGCTTCCTCTGCAAAGTGCCTGCCAGCTCAGCCAGCGGCACGCGAATCTGCTTCATACTGTCGCGATCGCGGATGGTGACGGCGTTGTCCTCCAGCGAGTCGAAATCGATGGTGACGCAGAACGGGGTGCCGATCTCGTCCTGGCGGCGGTAGCGGCGGCCGATGCTCTGGGCATCGTCGTACTGCGTCATGAAGCATTTGCGCACTTCGGCGTAGACATCCCTTGCCATAGGCACCAGCGCCTCGTTTCGGCTCAGGGGGAGGATGGCGACCTTTATCGGGGCCAGGTCGGGATGGAGGCGCAATAAGACCCTTATTGCATCCTTGTCGGGCTCCTCATCGTAGGCATCGATGAGCAAGGCGAGCACCGAGCGGTCTACCCCCGCCGATGGCTCGATGACATAGGGGAGATAGCGTTCACCGCTGTCGGGGTCATAATAGCTCAAATCCTTGCCGCTATATTGGGCGTGCTGGGTCAGGTCGAAATCGCCTCTATTGGCGATGCCCTCAAGCTCGGACCAGCCCATGGGGAAGAGGTAGTCGATGTCATAGCAGGAGCGGGCATAGTGGGCAAGCTCGTCCTTGGCATGCTCTCTGAGGCGGAGGTTATCCTTCTTGATGCCCAATTTGACATACCAATTGAGACGCTCCTCAAGCCAGTATTGAAGCCACTGCTCATCGGTTCCCGGCTTGACAAAGAACTCGACCTCCATCATCTCGAACTCGCGGCTTCTAAAGGTGAAGTTGCCGGTGGTGATCTCGTTTCTGAACGCCTTGCCGATCTGGGCGATGCCAAAGGGCAGCTTCTTGCGTGTCGTGCTCATCACATTGGCGAAGTTGAGGAAGATGCCCTGGGCCGTCTCCGGGCGAAGGTAGACGGTCGCCGCCTCATCCTCCACTGGGCCGAAGAATGTCTTGAACATGAGGTTGAACATGCGTGGCTCGGTTACTTCGCCGCCGCATTCGGAGCATCTGTTTTCCTTTAAGTCATCAGCACGCCACCTGCGGTTGCACTGCTTGCACTCCACCAGTGGGTCGGCGAAGCCCTGAACATGACCGCTGGCAACCCATGTCTCCGGGTGCATCAGGATGCTTGAATCAAGTCCCACCATGTCATCCCTTTCCTGAACCATGGAGCGCCACCAGGCGGACTTGACATTGTTCTTCAGTTCGACCCCAAGCGGCCCATAGTCCCAGCAGGCGGACAGGCCGCCATAGATCTCACTCGATTGAAAGATAATGCCTCTCCGCTTGCACAGGGATACTATCTTTTCCATGTCTACTTTCAATATCTACCTCCGGGTAAGAACAGCTTAGGAAAGTGTCTAAAAGGTTAGCCAAACAGGGTAGCCTAGAGCATCGGCTCTAGGCGTGGTTGGAGCCCTTCAGTGGAAGGGCTCCAACCTACCCGCAGTTTTCAGACAGGCTCCTTATGGAAAACTTACCAGTTCTAGCTCCAGATGTAAAGGTTTGATGGGCTGTTTGTCAAATTGTGTGGAAACAAGGCACGGCATCCTTTCAAAGAATCTTCGATATGAGTTCGCCATCATCGCTCGATTTAAGGTTAAGGATAATGTTGTCCAGTCCTTTCAAAGAATCTTCGATCTGCTGAAGGATATTCCCGGTCGAAGACTCTTCGAGCTGTTAGCCATCGGTGGTAAGACCTCCTTTCTTTGCCTTTTCCTTTGTGCTGTCCTTCTACGAAGGATTACCACCTTATCATTTTCTACACAATTCGTTATACAGCCTAAACAGTATTGACGCTGAGCTGATAGTCACGTAAAATATGTATTAGAACTTTGAATTCGGGAAACTACCCGCAGAAGTACAGTACAATATGATAGTATCCCAAAAAAGGAGGAATAGCGCTCCTTTAAGTCCTTGCAGGGTCATTGAGGTAGCAGACGAGAAGGGCGTCTATTGTGGCAAGCTCTTAGCCGAGTTGGGCGCTGATACTATCAAGGTAGAAAAGCCCGGAGGCGATGAGACCAGAAACATTCCTCCCTTCGCTGGCGACGATCCCCACCCCGAGAAGGGCTTCTTTTTCCTGTATTATAATCAGAATAAGAAGGGCATTACGCTCAATCTTGAGTGCAGAGACGGACAAGAGATTTTAAAGAGATTAGTGCGGAATGCCGATGTCATAGTGGAGTCCTTCTCCCCTGGATATTTGGATAGCCTGGGGATTGGCTATTCATCCCTCAATGAAATCAACCCGTCGTTGATCATGACCTCGATCACAGGCTTCGGGCAGAGTGGACCCTACAAAGACTATAAGGTTACAGAACTCATAAGCTTTGCAATGGGAGCAATGTTTCAGTGCGGAGAGCCTGCTCGGCCCCCTTCGGTATCGCCGATCATGATGTCCCTACATTGCACAGCGATACATGCTGCTCTTGCTACGCTCATCGCGCTTCGCCGTCGTGCCATCACCGGCGAGGGTCAGCACGTGGACGTGGCAATACACGATGTTACGGTAACCGGTATCGGAGAGGGAATGGCTAGCAGATGGCTCAACTTTGAAGAGTTGTTAACACGTCATGGAAGCCAGCATGTGACTGCCCCCGCTGCCATATATCCATGCAAGGATGGACATGCGTACGTAGTTGGTGGGCTCACGCCTGGCAGTGCGCCGGGTAGCTGGCCCGCCTTTGTCCAGTGGATCGGCAGCCCTGACGCGCTCAAAGAGCCAGTGTGGGGGGATGAAAACTTCCGCCGTCAAAACATCGATGTAATAAACCCTTACATCATCGAGCATACAATGAAGTACACCAAGGCAGAGCTATACAGAGAGGGCCAAGCGAAGCATTTCCCCGTTTCACCGGTGCAAACGCCAGCAGACTTCATCAACAGTCCTCAGACAAAGGCACGGGGGTTCTTCACTGAGGTGGACCATCCGGTGATTGGCAAGCAAACCTATCCTGGCTCTCCCTATAAACTCGCTGTGCCTTGGGAGATCGTTAAACGTCCTGCCCCGCTGGTTGGTCAGCACAATGTGGAGGTATATTGCGGGGAACTAGGGTTCTTAAAGGAGGAGTTAAGCGTTTTGAGAGCCTCTGGAGTTATCTAGGTTGGTGCCCTTACGAAAAGGAGATTTTACCATGAACAGGCTACCGCTCGAGGGCATTAGGGTAATCTCGTTTACCAATGGATTAGCTGGCCCCTATGCAGGAAGGCTATTGTGTGACTTTGGAGTGGAAGTGATTGTAGTGGAGACGAGGAAGAGGCTCGACACGTTTAGGCGACCTAGACTTTGCTATCCTAAAGACTCAGAGCCTGACTTCGACAAGTCTTGGAGCTGGGCAGAGTATAACCGCGGCAAGAAGAGCATTAGCGTGGACCTAAAACGCGAGGAAGGTAGAGAGCTAATCAAGCGCTTGGTAAAGATCAGTGATGCAGCCATAGACAATTTTGGCGCCCGAGTCTTAAGGGGATTTGGGCTGGATTATTGGGGACTAAGGGAAGTCAAGCCTGATTTCATCATGGTAAGCATGCAGGGCCTGGGACAAAGTGGACCAGAGCACGAGTATGTATTGTGGGGGATGAATCTGATGCCCCTTGCTGGACTCACTTATGAGTGGGGATTTCCTGACGTTCCCACTCCTACAGGCTCAGGGGGATTCCCCACTGATTATCTCGCTGGAGTTACTACGGCCTTCATAATCGTGGCAGCCATAGAGCACCGAGAGCAAACAGGTGAGGGACAGTTTGTCGATATGGCCCAGGTAGAGAATGTGGCCACAATAATGGAGAGCTTCTACATGGACTACACTATCAACAATCGGCTACAAGAGCGAAGGGGAAATCGCAGCCCGTACTCTGCCCCCTATGGTGTCTATCGTTGTAAGGGCGTGGAGAGATGGTGTGCCATCGAGGTTAGGAATGATGACGAATGGAAGAGGTTCTGCCATGCCATCGGTAATCCTCCTTGGACAGAACTTCCCAAGTTCGCCACCATGTTAAGCCGTTTGGAGAACGTGGACGAGCTGGACAGTTATGTCGAAGAGTGGACCGCTAATCATACCCACCTTGAGGCAATGAAAATCCTCCAAGAAGCGGGAGTGCCAGCCGGGGCGGTACTGGATGGGGAAAACCAGGCCAATTGTCCTCAACTGACACATCGGGGGACATTTGTTCAGATCGACCATCCGAAAATGGGAATTGCTTCTTATCCTGGGGTGGCCATGCATCTTGCCAAGTCACCGGGCATTGCCAGGCGTCCTGCTCTCTTGGGCGAGCATAATGAGTATGTATTGAACGAGCTACTGGGGTTGTCCAAGGCAGAGATTAATCAGTTGGTAGAGGCAGAAGTTCTAGTATAGGTCTTCATTTACCGATTCCTGATAGAAAGAGAGTTCGCAATGGGTGCGCTATCCAGCTTAACGGTAGTTGAGTGGAGTGAGTTCATTTCTGGGCATTATTAAGGGAAGCTACTCGCTGACTTAGGAGCCGAGGTGATTAAGGTTGAGAAGGCAGGAGTGATGGCAGGACCATCTCTTAAGGTAGAGGAGGTAGCGCAAGATAGCCACTTAGGCCAAAGAGGCTTCTTCATAGACATTGACCATCCAGGGGCCGGCAAACTGCGTTTGGCCAGTCTGCCCTGGAGGCTAAGCGATGTTCCTCAGGGTAACTATGAGCACGCTCCTTCTCTTGGGCAACATAACGATTATGTGTTTAGAGATTTGTTGAAAATGGCCGAGGAGATAGCCCGGTTGCAGGAGGAGCAGGTTATCTTCTAGGATCCTTCAATAGAAGATGTAGAAAAGCAGAGCCAAGACTGTTTCGCCTATCGGCCTGCTCGCCTACCTCAGGAAGCTGTCCGAGTAGCTAATAGAATTGGTTGGCCTGGAGCATCCGCTCCAACATTTTAAACATCCTCTGAGGCTTGAGGGCGAGAGTGAAAAAAATACTGCTTCACACCTGCTGCGCTCCTTGCGCTACTTATACAGTAAATCGGCTCAGGGAAATGGGCTTTGATGTTACCGCCTATTGGTATAACCCCAACATTCATCCCTTCACCGAGCATCGAAATCGCCTTGAGTCGATGCAGGCGCTTGCTCAGGCGATAGATTTGCCCCTTATCGTTGCCGAGGGCTACGATATGATCGCTTACTTTCGGGTGGTGGTCGGCCACGAGGGGGAGCGCTGTGGCGATTGTTTTCGGATGCGTCTTGAGAGGACTGCGGCTGTTGCCAAAGAGAACGCGTTTGCATCTTTCACCACAACCCTCCTTATTAGCCCCTATCAAAAGCACGAGTTGCTCCGCGAGGTCGGCGAGGAGGTAGGGAGGGAGCGTGGAGTCGAGTTTTGCTACCAGGATTTCAGGACCGGCTTCAGGGAGAGCCAGCAGCTCTCGAGGGAACTCGACTTATACCATCAGAAGTATTGCGGTTGCGTCTACAGCGAGTGGGAAAGATACGGGAAGGTAGACATCGCCAGGATTTTAAGGAGGGGGTAAAGCGTAGCGAGGTCTCAAAGCTTATCCAAGATTTTGTGATATTCATCCACGCTGAGTCCCATATCACGCAAGATTTTTCGTAACAAAGGACGAACTATGACCTGCGAGCCATGATCTGGAATAACGATGATACGGCTTTGAGAATTCTTAAAGGTATTATGGCTACCTTGACAGTGCTGCCACCTGAAGCCTGTTCTTTACAGCCACCTTTTTAAGTTCCTTGTAAGTAACCAAGCGGAGTTTGGTCAAACTGAAACCTCGACTCGCCAGGTGCCAACAAAATCAGGTAAAGGCTCCTCAGGTGATGCTGTCTTAAGATATACAGAGATTGCCTCTTGTATATTCAGTTCCAGCGTGTGAAGATCCATTGCTTGAGTATAGCATCCCGGCAGCTCCACAACCTCGCCTACTAGCCAGCCACTATCAGGGTCTCGCTCCACCACTACGGTGTATAACCTTTTCATAATAACCTTCCTAGGTTATCTCAGCCTCAAAAATTCTTCCTCTGTGAAGCCAGATTGTTTGATGATGACTCGACAGCTTCTTCGATGCCCGGTGGCACAGGTTCGCCATGCTTTTTGAGGCTAGCGATGTAGCCTTCGATGGCATCTTTAATCATAGCCAGAGCCTCTTCTTTCGTCTCCCCCTGGGTAACGTAGCCAGATAGCGTTGGGCAAGAGACGATATATCCGCCCTCTTCAGCTTGCTCTAAATAAACCAGGTGCTTGGCCAAGCTTTCTAACCCCCTTCCATATCCTCGCTCTGAACGCCACTATACCACTAAGATGGATAAAGAGAAAGGTAAGCCATGGCTAAATGCGGCTGTGTCTATAGCGAGTGGGAAAGATACGGAAAGGTGGACATCGTCAGGATTTTAGCGAGTATGTAATGCATCTTTTAGAGCAGGCGTCGGCTATAGCATCTGCGCCGTGCCATTGCCATACGGCGTTGGCGTAGGCTCTGGAGTGGGCGTCGGCTCAGGCGTAGGCGTTGGCTCTGGAGTGGGCGTCGGCTCTTCCTCCATCATCTCAACGGGTCCAAATGGGTCGACCAGTGTTGAGCCATCGCTCATGATGAATTCGATGGTGAAAACCTTCCCACTCATATCTCCATCGAAGGTGAAATCAATATTGTGCCGGTCCCCTGGGGAAAGGGTGCGATCCTCAATATCCAGTGTCGACCCCGAGGGCACCTCACCAGTCCATTCCACCTCGCCCCAAGACCAGATGTTCACCACGGTGATGTTCCCCCCGGCGGGTGTCCAGCTAACGATGACCTTGTCTATAGTGATGTCGTATGCACCGCTGGTTTCGGGGCTGTTTTCGGGATAGTTTTCAATGGTTATGCCATGAAGTCTGGTGCGAGGACCATAAACCGACCCAACCAGCTTGGCCTTATCTTTGTCAACAACGAGGTCATCGGCCTGACCCCACACCCAGGCCTGAAAGGTATTGCCGGTGGAGGTCTCGGTATCGCTGAAGTAGGCCCCGCTGCTCCCCATCTGCATCGAGCCCAACACCAGCAAAAGGGCTATGCCCAGAATAACCCCCCACGGCCGGCTGCCCAGCAACGAATGACGAAAATGGACATGCCAGATGCCGTTCGTGGTGAGCTTGTCGAACCATAAACGGCCCTTCGACAGGCTCAGGGCGAACGGAAGAATGCCTATTTTCGAAGGAAATATCGAGCTTTTCCTGCTCATTTTGAAGCCTGTCTAACACGACCTTTTGAAGCACGCCTAACCCGCTTAACACGAGCCTTTCGCCGCATGTCCCTGACTGCGGAGAAGATGTTCCTTAGCTCCATCCCAACGATGATGGCCGCCGGTATGCCGATGAGAAGCCCAAAGCCAAGCGGCGTCCGGATAAAGTCCATAACATATCCCACATACGGGACGCTCAGCCACATCCGGCCCACCACATTCTCCGCCGGCACGGTGTAGGCATCGGGGTCTTCATTGGCATCCCCCTTGGTGCGGAAGCTGAGCGAGCCATCGTTATCCATTACCTCGAACACTCTATGGGTGGTGACCATGGCTGACTCTGAGCCCGACCTGTAGGTGATGACATCGCCCACCTTGACCGCTTGCGGCTCCACCGGCTGGATGACCGCCAGGCTCCCCACATTTATCGCTGGCTCCATGCTCCCGCCATAGACAATATCGAGGTGCCACCCGAAGCGTGGGGCGATGAAGATGCCCAGACATGCCAGGACGACCATCACCAGAAGCAGGGTGGCCAGCACCTGAAAGACCTTCTTCACCATTTGTTGTTTGACCTACCTCTTATCCTTTGCTATATTATTTAACACGATGGCAAAATATATTTTGCCACTTGAAATCCACCCTCTCGAAGAAGGTGGCTATCTTGCCACCAGCCCGGTTCTGCCCGGTTTTCTGGTTCAGGCGGAAACAGTGGAAAAGGTATTGCAGTTGGCGCCGGGTGTGGCTCAGGCCTTGATTGGAGCCATGCAGGAGAAAGGGGTTCCCCTTCCTCAGGCGATGCAGGCTGTCGAGCCACCGTTTCATGTTGAACTCCTCGTGCCACTATGACCTCCCGCCTGTTGACCAATCCTAATTGTCATTCTGAGCGCAGCGAAGAATCTAGAGACCCTTCCCTTTCGCTTCGCTCAAGGTCAGGGTGACAAATAGACGCTATGACCTACCGGGTATTGACCAAGAAAGTCCGCAAGCTGGGCTGCGAGTTTGTGCGACAGGCTCCTGGCTCCCACGGAATCTGGTGGAACCCCAAGAATAGAGTCAGCACCTCAATAGTCCTTCCACCGAAATATCTTCATCAAGAGCCTCCCAGTGGATTCCCACCCCGTTGCCGATGAGCCGCCAGTTATTCCTCTGCTCATCGGTAGCGCTGCGTAAAGTGGGGAACCACTCAACCGGGACGCTGATTTCACGCCCATCGGAAAGTTGGACATGCATCCTATCGATGGTGAAGTAGATATTGGTAGCCAAAACCGTGATTGCTCTAACCGCTGAAGTATTCATGCCACCTCTTCAAAAACAAATCTCTGTTTTCATCTCCTTCATTACTGAAAAAGAAGAAGCGACGCCCACCAAGCCGTAGTATCATTGGCATCGATGCCCACTGTTGTCTAGTTTATAAGGTTTTTAAGAAAAGAAGTCAAGGTTAAGCGCTACTCCTCAAATTTTTCAGGCGGGGGGACCTCCCCATCACATTGACATCCTGATCGCCCTTCATCATGCTACTATTGACACCCACCTTCAGATTCCGCTATTCTCCTTGTTGGAGATGACAACCATGCGGACAATTCAAGCAATCTACGAAAATGGCGTTCTCAGACCTTTACAGAAACTAAACATCCCTGAATGCCAGAGGGTCGAAATCATCATTTTAGAGGACGACCTACCCCTTTCCCTTATTGCTCAAACAGCCCAGCAAGCTGGTAGCTACGATTTCCTCCAACATCCCGAACAGGACACTTACACTATCGAGGATGGAGAAGCGGTCTGATTCCATGCCGCAAACCCCCCTTCATCGAGGTGACATCGTTCTTGTCCCTTTCCTTTCACCGACCTGACTACTGAAAAACTTCGACCAGCAATCATAGTCTCTCTTGACCCACAAGAAACCGATGTTGTCATTGCCTTTATCTCTTCTATAGTGCCCCCGGGGGAGCTGGCTAAGACCGATTATCTGCTGCAACCAGAGCACCCCGATTTTCCCCAAACGGGTTTGAAAAAGGCCTCGGTATTCAAGATAAGAAAGCTTTTGACCATCGAAAGGAGCAGAATTATTCGCCGCCTTGGCAAGGTTAGCCCTGCTATCCAGAGAGAACTCGATGGACGACTAAGGCATGCCCTTGGCTTATAAGTAGAATTCATCATCACTTCAACTAATTCCCTCCTCATCCTCTTCGATTGACATTCACTATCAGGTTTGCTATGCTGCCATTGGAAGCACGGCTCATGCCCTTTGTCTACACTAAACATGCCGATATGCGGATAAAACAGAGGGATCTTTCCGCTTCCCAGATTGAGCAGGCTGTGCTTCAGCCCGGTAGAGTTATGCCCAGCTTCGCAAGGCGTTTGCTCGCTCAAAAGGAGTTTTCGGGCAGAATCCTTGAGGTGGTTTACCGGCAGGAGGGAGAGACCACCATTATCCTTACCGCTTACTGGCTGGAGGAGGTTTAAAGTGAACATTAGCTTTGACCGAGAGGCCGACGCACTGTATATCCAGTTCCGGGAGGGAACTAGTGGGAAAACCCTCAAGCTACAGGATGGGATTTTAATGGATATTGACGCTGAAGGTCGCATCTTTGGCATAGAGATCCTCGACGCCAGCACTCGCCTGCCCTCTGAATCGCTGGGCCAGATAAACCTTGACTTCCCTGTCTCATTGACCCCCTGAATCCCGCTCATGATGTTATTATCACGAATAATATCGAAAGATTCTAGTTACTTTAGCAGTCCTAACCGTTTTAAATCCTCTCCTGTCCATTCTGCATCCTGAATTATGCTTTTTAGAGTCTTGGGAGTAGTTGATGCTCATACCATTACTGCTACCCTCGGCTCAGCGAAGATTTCAACCTCAGGCTCCTCAGGGATCGACTCTCCATGCTCTTTCATGCTGTCAATGGTCATTTCAACCACTTCCATAATGTTCTTTAGAGCCTCTTCCCTGGTATAGCCCCATGTGCTTGCCCCTTTTAGGGCAGGGCAATAGGCATGGTAAGCCATCCTCTCATCCTCAAAGGGGTCCTCTTCAACCACTACCTTGAAGAGATATAAGCTTTCCCCTTCCATCCTTTGTCTTTTAGATTAGCCATAGTTTCAAAAACCTTTATTCTCTTTAGTTGACTCTTTTACCTCAACCCTGACCATCTCCCTCTCTGGTACTTTGTGGCCGTGATTTTTGAGTGCAGCCAGACAACCTTGAATGGCGTCAGCGATGTTCTTAAGGGCTTTCTCTCTGGTCTCCCCATAGGAGTGGCAGCCTTTAATGGCAGGGGCATAGACATGATAACCGCCTTCCTCCTCCGGCTCAAGGACAATCTCAAAGTCGTAAACCGTTACCTTTTCGCTCATTGTCCTCTTCCCTCATCCCCCATTTTAACACTGCCAACAGGAAAATAACCACGACTCACAATCCTATAATAGCTCCCCAAGATTTATGGGGTATGGGTGGGCGCCCCTTCACGAAGCGCCCACCCAATCAAGATGCCATTTGTGGCATAAGTTACTGGCTGCTGTCCTGGTTCAGGGTAAAGGTGACGGTGGTTGTCAGGGTGTCTCCCTGGATGTCATTGGTGGCTCCAGCGTTGAACTTCAGAGCCATAGCAAAGCTTCTGAGGCCAACATTGTTTGGCAATGGCGGCACCAGATTATCCAATGGTCCTCCGACATTGGTGTACGGGGGCAAAGTGACATCCTCCAGGTCGAAGAAGCCATTCCCATTAGCATCGATATACGTGGCTTTAAAATCAATCCCATTGTAGGTCATGGAAGTAATCTCAATCCACCTTGCCATTTCTCCCGACGTAGAGCTTTTATTGGTGTCTGATTCCACATCCGGGAGGTCATCGATGCTATGGCTAAAGCTAATCTCGACATGGTTGGCTGCCACCGTGCCGCTGTTTTGAAGGTTGACCGATAAGGGTCCAACCGTTGTCACTCCCGGGACCATGTTAGACATGGTCCAGGTGGCGGTTACCCCATCTGCTCCCGGTCCTTCATCGGCGTCACCCAAAGTCAGGTCAAGCGTCCCGGCAGTGAAAGTGTTTCCCGTGCTGGTCTCGGTGTCCTGAAGCCAGGCAAAGGTGCCGCCTCCTACCAACCCTATCACCAGAAAGATAGCCAGCATTGAAAGCAAAAGCTTTCTCACATTGACTGACCCTCCTTTCTGAGTGTTTAGAGGGTGCTAGGACAGTTTCGTCCTTCCGCGGAAGGACTCCCATCCTACCATCTCCTGACTGGTTTGCCCCTCACCTATTTAGGTGTGGGGGTTTAGGGTTGGCTAGGACTGGTTCAGACTGAACTCGACGTCGCAGACCACACTGTCGCTCTGGATGATGTTGCCAACACCGCTATCTATTGACACGGTGATAAGCCACTCTGCCCAGTCCCCACCGGCCAGTTTCACTGGGGCGACTAGGTTTTTGCAGCTTAGATAATCGAGTGTTCGTGTTCCCGTGTAAATGTCGCGGATGGCCCCCGTGCTGTCCTTGTACTTAATCACCACGTCAATGTTGGCACCAAGCTCGCCCCCACCGGTAGGACCACAGGTTGCATTACCTACACTGTAAGCAGCCTCTTCAGCTGCCAGCTCGGGCTCGTTGCAGTAGTTATCGTCGTTGTCCGTAACCGTCAAGTGGAAGTCTGCTACTCCGGCGATGGTGCCGCCGTTCATGATCAATACAGGGATCGTCGCACTGTCACCCGGCTTCAGGTTGTTGACCAGCTCATTCCAAACCCCATCCAAATAGGTGTTCACGTTTGGAACGTCGGGGTCATCCACCCAATACAAATTATCAGCTCCATCGAAAAGCCCAATTTTCAGGTCAATCGTCCCGGCGGTGAAGGTGTTGCCTGAGCTCGTCTCGGTGTCGCTGAAGTAGGCCATGGTGCCGCCCGCAACCACAGCAACCGCCAGAGCAATCACCAGAAGGCTCATTAGAATCTTTTTCATGTTTCTTTTTTCTCCTTTTTTCAACTTTCGTTTGTAGCCTCTTCCTCATCGACCCCCGTATCGGATACATCACCGTCCCTAACAACTGTATGACGCTCCTGACGGGCAGGAATCTTTGGCTTCTTCACTTCTATTCAGTTTTCGCCTTATCGCCCTGATCGACCGATTTCACCCTCACCCTTCGGCAAGCTCAGGACAGGCCCTGCCCTCTCCCTTCAAGGGAGAGGGATTTATTTCTCCCTCCCTCGAAGAGTCTTCGACCTGGCGGGAGGGAGTTAGAGGGAGGGGGCAACCCAGGGCATAACGGCGTTTTTTGCTCTTTCCCTTTGTCATTCTGACCCTGAACCCTTCACTTACTGTCATTCTGAGCCGTAGCTCTGAGCAAAGCGAAGAGGCTGCGAAGAATCTCAACACGCTCAGGGCAGGCTCCGTGAAGGGGAAGAATCTCAAGATTCTTCAGTCGCTTCGCTCCTTCAGAATGACAGGGCTATGCCCTTAAATCACGCTACTCTATAAGCATCACCCCCTATAAAAAGCCGGCCACACCTGGCATCAGGCGACACGGCCGACTTCATCTTCAAGCTGCTGTATGCTATAATAAATATGCATACAGGCGCGTCCCGTGCCTGATGCCGTCGCCCCGGTGAGCGCACACTCATGCGGGGCCACTTCATATCTAGATATGACCTATTTGCTCTCTCCCTACCCCCTGCAACAAAAAAACCGACCCTACGGTCGGTTTCGCTATTGGCTCCACGAAGCCCAAGCGTCCATATACAGGCTCCGCTTCTTTGCCCCCGCCTTAAAAAACAAAATATGCCGGTACCCACTATCTATGAGTGCAAAATGCACTCTGAATGGGGTCCGGCATCAAAAGCCTGACCACTGTTTAACAGGGTAGAAACCCCCACCCCTTGTCTGCATGTATGCTTGCCAAAGATATGCAGAACATGCACGTTGTAACATACGGAAGAGGGTTTGTCAATAGAACCGCAACACGCAATTGTAATTTTATGATATATGGCAAACATCGGCGCCATATAGGAGCTTGCTCTCGTTCAGATAAATAAGCTACATCTTATTGTTATTACGAGGCTTGCCCCGAATGAAGTAGCCTTTTCTGGTAGGGGCGCCCCGGCGGGGCGCCCCTACTAAGGTGTGGCAAACTTGAACCTCACACTTCGATCCTTTCGAAGAATCTTCGATCTGCGGAAGGATATCGAAGGGTTCTCCGAACAAAGTATCGGAGTCCGCAAGGCGGACAGGGGGAGCGGATACAAAAAAGGGGTCTGGGGTTGTACCCCAGAAACACGTTTCATAGTCGGTGAGTGGGCCAAAACGACAGCGCCACTGCAGAGCATGTATCATGTAGAAGGGATAAGGTGTCAGCAATCATATGAACGGCGTACAAAGGATAGTGGTGAGCAGCCATGATGTGATAAAATGTTGCTAGTTTTGTATGAAAATAGGTTGACCTAATCATCTTTCCTTTTCAATGCTACGAGCATAGCGTGAAACAGCTTACCAAGGAGAGACAAGGGGGGGGATAGCTTCGCTGCGCTTGCCACGACAGTAAGCGCACATCATTTTCATGAGTGGTTCTGAGCTTTGGCCCAAAAGTGTTTCATAGGAGTATAACTTGAGCTACGCTGTAAGACCAATGTGCATGGGGGATGTTCCCCAGGTCAATGAGATCGACCGGGAGTGTTTCCCTACGCAGTGGCCGACAATATCATTCGGGAGGGAACTCCCTTCTAACCGCTTGTTTCGTTATCTTGTGGTTTTGGAGGACAGCAACAGCCCTTCTGAGCTTATAGAACAACTTGACCAGAGTGGCTCCGGGTCTGGTAGTCGCTTTCCAGAAAGGTTGAGGCGCTTCTTTTCCGCTGCCAACACATCTCGATCGTCCACAAATCAACGAATTCTGGGTATTGTTGGCTTCTGGATAATGGCAGGCGAGGCTCACATTAGCACCATAGGAGTGCGCCCGGCATATCGGAGTCATGGACTGGGGGAACTGCTACTTATCTCAACAATCGAACTGGCACACATACTGCACGTCCATGTTATTACTTTAGAAGTGCGCGCCTCCAATTCAGTTGCCCAAGCGCTGTATGAGAAGTATGGGTTCACAAAAGTGGGGATGAGGCGAGGCTACTACAGCGATAGGGAAGATGCTGTCATCATGACCACAGACACCATTATCTCAGCTCACTTTCAGAGCCAGTTCCAGAGGTTAAAGGAAGCCCATGCCCAAACATGGGGGCCAGTCGATCGCCACTTTACATAAATCAAATGCTATACAAACAAGATGCTTTGTTATCATCACTATGCACATACTCACAGTGCACCCCAAGCGGTGGATTATAGGTTAGCTAGGGCAGTCGTCTCGACACTCTTGGAGGCCTTGACAGCACTTAGCAGGAGTTTTAATATAGCCGCAGTAGTTGACGCAGGGAACTACGGGGCAAAACTAATCGCAGCAAACGTAGAAATTCAAGTAAAGACGGAGGTGTACAAAATGAGACTAGTCGTCGTCGGATTGGGACAGTGTGGCGGTAGGCTCGCTGATGAGTTTGCCAGGTTAGCCAAGAAGGCAAGGGCTAAGCGCGGTATAGATGTAATCACCAGTGCCTATGCAATCAATACAGACCAAGCCGATTTATCCGGCCTGCGCACAATTAGATCCGATTTCCAACACCGAATTCTTATTGGAGGTAGAAAGACTGCCGGCCACGGCGTGGGCAAGATAAACGAGGTTGGTGCAGCGGTGGCAAAGGAAGATAGCTACAAGGTGATCGATGCAGTAAGGACAGGAGAAAGGTTCTATGAAACGGCTTCCTTCTTAATTATTGCTGGCGCCGCGGGCGGGACAGGATCAGGGGGGATGCCAATCATTGCCAAGGCGCTGAAGGAACGATACCCCAATAAAGCGGTTTATTGCCTCGCCATCCTCCCCTTCGAACATGAAGAAAGGACAGAGGAAAGGTCGGCATATAATGTTGCAACTTGTCTTAAGTCTACCTACTCTGTCGCTGATGCGGTGATTCTTTGTGACAATGAGCGGTTTCTCAAGAGGGATGTCAACCTGATGAACAATATGGAAAAGATCAATCAGGAAATAGTGGCACCATTTTTGGATTTGCTCTGTGCTGGTGAGGAGGTAAAGCGAAGCCGTATTGGAGCGAAAACCGTCGATACCGGCGACATAATGCAGACTTTGGAGGGTTGGACTGCGATAGGCTTAGGTAAATCGTATCTGCCGATGTGGAGTTGGTGGCCTTTCGAAGGACTACGAAATTTCAGGAAAAAGGGTAGGGAAACTCAGAGAGGATTAGAGGCAGTGGACCAAGCAATAAATGAGCTTTCGGTGGCAGTTAGTCCCAAGGATGCGGGAAAGGCCCTATATATGCTCTCCGCACCATCCAAGGAGATGAATGTGGCTCTGGTGAGAGAACTTGGAAGTATCATGAAGGAGATGGCAGAGGATGCCGTAATCAGAAGTGGCGACTATCCCAGAGCAGGCCGTGATGTCAGTGTAACCCTTATCTTCTCCAATCTAAGCAGTGTAGATAGGTTGAAGGAGTTCTATCGGGATGCAGCAGGCTCTACCTCCACTCTGAAAAAGAGACACCAGGAGGCGCAGGTAAGACTTAAAGAGATGGATGAGATCTCAGAAGGTTTACCTTCGCTATTTGAGGATCCTAGGCAATAGCCATCTCTTAAATTCGCACTACAGAGTATTTACCGAGAAGCAATGCCAGGCGGCTCGGTGCATGGCAAATAGTGGCAGGGGCTATGGCAACGATTCAGAGCCCAAGGTGCCCACTATTTGAGAATGGTGAAATAGTCTTAATCAACCCCCTAAATCCCCCGATCTTGGGGGACCTTTAAAGCTGGGGGACACCCCCAGACCCCCAGCAGCATCCTTCCCAGGAAGGATGCGCCTCTTTTTCAGCAGTCTTGATAACCCAGCTAACACCGAACCAAACGACTGGATGAACTCGCGCAACTGGGCATACCCCGGTGCTATTGGGAGCCGAATCACGGTTGTAACGGTGCCACTCGCCGCCGTCGCTGAAATGGCTGACCGTGTACGAGCCAACAACTGGAGCGCCGATCTGGACGAAGTGCTGTTCAACGCAGCGCAATAAAGCAAATTATGTCAGACAGTGGTCTAGCCACCAAGCAAAGATAACGACCCCCAAAATGCTTCATTCGTCCTGCTCGATGCGTAGAAGCTCAGCTAGCCTAAAAAGGGGAGGTTATCGATTCGCTTTTCTGACCCATTTTAGTCTACTACCGCGTTGTGCCTGGGCTTACCAGACGCCAGTAGTAGTTTGTAGTAAGGTTCTGAATGATGGCAAACTCCGGGCCGATATAAGATAGCGCGATGTTGTCTCCGGCTTGCAGCTCGGAAGCACCTATCTTGAAGTCGACATTAAAATCTATCTGCTGATGTCTTCCGTCGTATAGACCTATAATGGTAATCGAATAATACCATTGGAAGCCGGAGCGATTAGAGCTTATCGTTCTCAGCTTCCCAGCACGGCTAGTGAAAGTGGCCTGGCAGTTTGGGCAGCATAGCTTCTTCGTTGACTGATTGAAACTATACAGGTTATGCGCATCACAATCTGGACAAATGAGCATAATCTGCGACAGCGAAGACTTCCATAGAGCCTTGGGGCCCTTTTTCCGCCTTGCCAGGTAGACCCTATCATATCTAGCTTTGCTCACCGGGTCGGATAGACATAGGTAGGCCTCATCAAGGAGCTTCATCCGTTCCACAATGATATCGCTGTCCTCCTCCTCGAAGTGATATTGCTGAATGAAGGCGGCATAGGCAGCCTTGATCGCCTTGGGATCAGCATCGGGGTTAACGCCGAGGATAGCGTAGTAGTCCTTCCAAGTCACCTCGTGCTCTTCATGCTCTTCCATCTACATCCGCTCCGTCACGCCAATGAACGTGGTCACCTAATAAGGGCGCCTCAGGCTGGCTATAATTCTAGCACAAAAACATAATACTACGAAACAGGCTGTCTAAAAACCTCATTCCGCGTAGCGTCGTCCTTCAGCAGAAGGACGCTACCCTTTTTGGACGGCCTGAATACGAAAGGATTACATATCACCTTATAGTCGTAGATGTAAACATAACCGAAAGAAGTCTAGTCAGTGGCTTAATGGAAAGAACAAGCTCGTGGTGCCCCAAATAGGAGCCAGTTTGAACAGCGAGAATACAATTGAGTGGACAGCTTCGATCCTCATGAGCCCTGGGACCCCCCGTCAGTGTGGGAGCCCGGCGTGAAATGTCCATACGATCCAGACTACGACGGCATGGACATAATCAACCCCGTCCCGACGGTCGCCGACTATTACCTGACCGAGCGGGAGGCCCATCACATCAGGATGCTCTACGCCGAGAAGGTCACCATGGTTGATCGCTGGCTCGGCAAGGTGCTCGACAGGCTAAAGGAACTGGAACTCTACCAGGACTTCTTTATCATCTTCGTCTCTGATCATGGCCAGCCCCTGGGCAACGATGAGCACGGACATGGGATAATGAGGAAGTGCCGGCCGTGGCCATATGAGGAGCTGGTTCATATCCCGTTCATTGTTCACTATCCCGGTGCTTGCCACAGGCGCATCCCCGCTTTCGTCCAGACAGTAGATGTGGCCCCCACTATCCTCGACTTCCTGGGTATGACCGATGTAGCGGGGAATATGCAGGGCAAGAGCTTAGTTCCGCTGATCCACGGTGAAGTGGATAGGTTGAGAGACTGCGCCATTGCTGGCTACTACAACTTCTCCTGGAGCATCATCACCGATGACTGGTCCTACATCCACTGGATCGACGGAAAGGACCAGGGGGATCCCCGCAAGAGCATGGCGGCGCTTGGCCTGGCGAGCATGGAGGAGAATCCCGAGGTCTGGACCTGCGCCGCTGGAAGCCTGGCCGAGACTCCGGAAGAGAACGAGTTGTACGACAGAATACGACAGAAGAAAGGATCCGTACCAGCAGAGGAATCTCTTGCAGCAACAACCGGACGTCGCACGTGATTTGCATGGACATCTCATGGACCTAATGTTGAATCTGAGGGCTGGCTGAGCATCGTTTCGAATCCACGCCAAGATGTTCTTTCACCAGGACGATGTCTGTTGGGGAGCTTCAGTGGCTGCAAGCAGGAGAAGTGTATGCTACCTACAGACCTCACATGCACAATGCAGCCAGGCAAATCAAGGAAGCCCTAAGAGGAAGGGCAACGAAGTAGACCGGTAGGATTGGGTTACTCGTGAATCGACACTTTGGTGCCCCCGAGGCGTACGAGATTGAACAGGCCAACGCATCCCTTCTAGACAGAGGCTGGTAGACAGCCTGCCACCCCCTAGTGTCACGCAGAAAGTCTCTTATGATTCTTTTCCCAATGCTCTTCGACCAATCTCAATAAGCGAGGATTTCTGGGATTTGCCATAGAGGGCCCTAGTTGGCGATGCTTTGATTTCTTGATTTGCTGAATGAATGACAGAGACAATCCAATTTTGATGTTATAGGCATAAGACGCAATAAGAGACCGCTTGACTTTGGCATCACGATTTAGTTCATGATACTCCTCTACTGACATCTTATCCATCGTTCTCTTGTGTGAGTACTGCTGATGCAAGTGCTTGATATAGTCTTCCCGAACGCCGTGACTGAAGTAGAGGTTTCGGTTAACGCTGATAAGCTGCAATGCGTTTAGCTGGTCAATATCTTCAGTTCTTTCTATCTCAATGAAATAGCGACGTTTGGGTCCAAATCGGTATACATCCTTATCATACAAGACAAGACACAAACTGGGACTAATCGGAAAAAAGACTTGGAGACCTATATTCGCCCAACCATAGTGACCACCTGGCCATCCTCTCAATTCCATGAACTGGTTGTATTTTGCTACTGGGTTGTCCGATGTCACAAACTCTCGGTCCGTCTTGTTGTTCAGAAGTTTCATCTCTAGATCCATGACGACGGGCAGAAGCTCGGAAACCACTCCAAGCCGAAATACAGCGGCGTTCTCTATTCCCACTTGTAGGTGCGGCAGGTCTTCCTTCACTCTCTCATCCTCCCTAAATGCAGTGTGGACAAGTTTGTCAATGGATTCGTTCAACGCCTCGGCTGCATATTGTGTTCTCTCTGCTTGGTAGACAAGATAGATGAATAGAGCAGCACGTTCAATTGAATCATGACTAGGGAGTTGTTGAGTGATGATTATCTCTCGTAGAACCCGAGAAGCTACGCCTTCGATTTGTGCAAGAGCATCTTCGACTTTTCCATCTTTGCCATAGAAATATACGGCACACGCTTGATTCTTCAGACTAGCATGTCTAACGAAGATCTCTTTATGGACATTCCAAACCCCGATTGATTTATGGTCGGGCTCATTGGAGAATTGTCCGAGATAGAAGCGCGACACGAAGTGCTGCTTCCTCTTGTCAGTCATATGTGGCTTCATGTTTCTGTCACGGGGCACTTGAAACCAGCCACTTGGGAGCGGGTCAGAAGCCACCACCAATAGGTAACGAGAAGCTAGCCATTTACCCCCGATGCATTCATATTGATTAGCTCTTTAGTCCATTCCTCAATCTTGTCATTTTCTTGAACTACAAATTCCTGTCCCCTGGGCCGGGATTGAAAATAGTCGTCCTTCCAGGAATTCTGGTCATGATAGCTTATACCTATGCCATTGAAACATTCTGGAAGTTGCCATCTTGAGCGGCTATAGCCTTCCTTAGTTAACACAAGACTATTAGTAAAGGAAAAAGCACCAGCACCCGGTAAATAATCATTCCATGATAAAGTTTCCTCGGCAACATAAATTGTATTGTCCTCGCTACTATGAAGTCCTGAAGCATGAGAATGATAAAGCATCCATTCAGGAATATTTCTTGCACTTGATACCGTTACTATCTCTCCTATTTGAAAATAGCCGAAGATTATATGTCGTTCCTTGCCAGATGAGTCAAAACTTAGCTTACCAGAGGTTTTGATTGTTTCCCTGAATGTACCGAAGAATAGAAAGACATCTTTCTCTTTTACTTTTTCCTTCCCAAGATGTCCTTGAGCAGTCCCGCTTTGTCCAAACAAAGGTCTCCAATCTCTATGGCGTTCTATTACCCCGTAGTATATATCAGGGTCGAGATGACATTCTGTAGTCAATTCTAGTTTATGCCGCTTAAAGCACTCGTCTCCGAAAGCTTTGTACTCTATGAGCCCCTCTGGCTTAAGTTCCCACATCAAATCGTAATATGTCTTGTCTTCATCGAATGCCAAATCGGCATAGCAATGCGAATCAGGCATGGATGGAATGGGCAAGGATAATAATCTGCCGTCGGGTAAAATTGGGCTTGCATAACCACCTCTTTCTGAGTCAAACCCTTTGCGGCTAAGTATTACCTTCATGATTATCCTCACTATTTAATGATTCTAACCTGACCACTATACTATGCAAGCTCCCAGACAATTGAACGTATAGGAGTAGTGTATGCGAAGCGGTTATAACACAGGGATGCGAGTGGTGTCAAGAAAAACCACAACCATCTTTAGAGCCAATGGAAGACAAAACTGCATTGTTGACCAGAATAAGGATTACAATCAGAGAGCAGTATGGTTCAGTTGAAGAGAATACTCACTCATCAAGACGTTTTAAAAGCGTTGTAGGGTGTCTCTAGAGCCAGAGCCACATATACCTCAAACACGGCCTGCAGTGCCGCATCATCAACCAGGATCACACGGATTTGCATCTGGGATACTCGCTTCTTCGCCTCGGAGAACAATGGCTCAAAGGCAGGGTCGTTTTCAAGCTGCTTACGACGTTGAGAAATGTCTATGCCTTCATTAGCCGCCTCTTCCTTTGCAAGGTTGAATGCAAACGTGGCGCTATTGTGTCCCGAACTCGGTCTACTATGCCCAAGGAGCCGACTCCTAAGATGGTCAGAACGTCCTACATAGATAGGCCTGCCATTTTCATAGAGTACGTAGATGCCGCACTGTGGAATATCACCAATGTTATCTCTGCTCAGAAGGTCGCCACTCTGCAGCCTTCGCAACAGATCTGGCATTTCAGCCACCATTCGGTCAAACTCTTTGGTCATTAAACACCCCTCCTATGATTCTCAGACGACCTTAGCACGTTCACAATCGTCACCGATCCATGGCCGGGCAGTCATCGATGACTTGTTCCGACGGTTGCTGACATCCTTTGTACGCCAGCACTCTTCTGCATAGGGGCAAACTTCATGTAGGTTCAGGCACTGAGCATCTCGCCTAATGCCCTTGCTCTCATAGAGCACTTCGAGGCGGGTAATCCGGCTACCAGTTTCATGCATTGCATACTTCCCTTAGGTCAGAAGGCGTTGATAGTATACAGCATATTGTTTCATAGAATAAACGGTGGTAGACTCATGTCGCAATCATTACGACATTCAAAGCAAAGCGGAGGCGGTAAGATGGAAATCGGACCAACTCAGAAGGGTAAATTAGGCAAGTTTCACGTTTTTGGGGAGCTAATCAAGAGGGGCTATAATTTGTGCGGGCAAGATAGGAGGTAATCAAGCCAATGAATAACAAACAATTCTATATGTTCGCTGTAGTGACGATAGTTGGATTAGGCGCTACTTTGGCAATTGGTGCTTGGCTTCAACGATGGGAACCCCTCGGAGGACTCACAGTCTTAATACTCACTGGTACAATTATTGTTAATACATATCAAGTCAAAGAACTTCAGAGACAAAGGACAAGCAGTCAGCAGCCACTCCTTGTGCCACAGGGTTTCAGCACAATGATTGTACGCATCTTTAAGAATGAGGGGCTTGTAGTGGGTGCCAAGGCCAACGAAGAAGTCATGCTCCGAGTCAAGAACGTAGGAGCAGGTCCAGCATCCAATATCAAAGCTGAGATTCAACAGCGTCTTGCGGCTAGGCCACCCCAGACAATCGGTAGCCCGCTTGCCTCCATCCCTCCTTTGGGATGCGGAGATGAAAGATTCATCTACCACTTAGGGGATGAGAATCTCTTCATGGTAAACAACGATGACTGGTTAGTCATGTCCTATGAGGATATATTCGGCACAAGATATGAAACTGAGTGTCAGTGGAGCGGAGTAACTTGGCATAACTTCAAAACCAAACGCTTGCTGAAGTAGTGGCACAGCGACTCAATCTTTGTAGATAGCCGACGAATGCCTGTAAAGCAATCTAAGGAAAAATACAAAATGAAACCTTTGCACTTTAGTATTGCTATATAAGGTTTGCTACCTTTGATTGGGCATCTTGTTATCTGAGCCTCCTTACAAGACCTATCTCGTTCTGAGTTCCTTGAGCTTGGCAATGAATGTATCGGCTTCACCCTCGTCCTTGAAGAACCCGACTGCCCACTCTGCGCCACCCTTCCAAGGTACGGTCCGCTCATATCCAGAAGGCAGAATTGCAAGAGCTTCATCCCTCAATACCCCAAGATATTCAGCAAATTTATCAATGTATACCTGAAAGCGGGCACCTTTGTCCGAATTACTTTGACCGGGAACAAGGCTCAAAATTGTAATGTGGCTATCACCTTTGGCGCCAATAAATGCCACTGTACTTCTCGTTGTACCCCGATAGTCAAAACAGTCTTCTAGACCCTTAATCAGCTTGCTGTGAAGTTCACCAATGCCTTTCTCTTCAGCTATTTGCTGCAGTTCGTCTAGTGACAATGTGGACCGCCTCTTGGTTCCTAGGCCTTGGCCTCCTTTTTGCCGCATTTCATTAGGCTCAACCAGGAACAGCCGCGCAAGGAACTCTTTATCTTCCTCATTACGGAAAAACTTGAAGGTTGCCACGTTTATACGAACACCATATGACTGATTCAAATACTTGATAATCCTCTCTGTACTGGCATCTATCTCAGAAGCCACAATCAGCATACCATGACTTTCATTTAGGATTTCTGGGAAATCTACATTGAATTTCTTCTTGAATACCTCTTCTAAAGTGCCTTTGTCATTCAGATATGAGTTTGCTATCTCGGTTAATCGGTCGGGTAGTAGGCCTTGCACCCAAGAAGCATAGTCCAGCGTCTGAGCAGCTACCTCTCTGGGAGTCTTGTCGCGTTTGAGTTCAACAATCACAAGGTCACCATTTTGGTCTATGCATAGTATGTCGATTATCCCGCCGAAGTCTGTCCCAACCTGTCTCCCTATCACGAGCAGGTTATCTGACAAGATTGAGATGTCCTGCTCTACCCATTTTTCTATCCGACCTTCTGTATCCAGCTTGGCTTTAGGGATTTCCTTCAGAGTATCTTCTTGCACGATTTCCCATATCTTGACATCTTCTGGCATGAGACACCTCGCTTATTTCACAGTGAATTCTGACTAAGAAACTCAGACTAATAGCTCAATCTTCGGAATGCGAAACGCATTGCTAATGGGGTCTGGCCGAAATGACCTGGCCAAGAAATCCAGAAGTTCTCCGATAGATAGCAGGAAAGAGTTTCGGGTAGGAGCACTTATAGCACAAGTAAGTGTCTCTGTCAATCGTATGTACTCGTTCGTATGATAGCACGTATGTCGACAAACTATTTATATGCGGCGGTTGATCTGAGCCTGCGTTTCTGAGGAGTCTTTTAATAGAAAGACGGTTTGGTGCCCCCAAGCGGATTTGAACCGCTGATTTCCAGCTTGAAAGGCTGGCGTCCTAGACCGCTAGACGATGGGGGCATCGGTCATTCAAGTATATCAGGTAGGGAAGTGAGCAGCAACCAGAGGTCAGGGGTAAACCGAGACCCCATCCAGCGCCGTTGCCTCCGCAATCCCGAGCATGAGGTTCATGTTTTGCACTGCCTGCCCGGCCCCGCCTTTTACCAGGTTGTCAAGGCAGCTTATGATAATAAGCCTCCCTGTCCTTGTATCGATGGTGGGGTAAATAAGGCAGAGGTTGCTTCCCCACGTCTGCTTGGTCTGCGGCGGTGAGTCAACGACCCTTACAAAGGGTTCTCCACGATAAAAATCCTTATATAGTTCTCTGATCTCTTCTATTTGCTTTCCACCGGCAGCCAGCTTTGCATAGCAAGTGGTGAGGATGCCACGACTCATGGGCACCAGGTGAGGAACGAAGGTCACCGAGAGGGAGAGAGCAGGGTTTAATTCCCGAAGCTCCTGGACTATCTCAGGCAGGTGGCGATGCCCCTCAAGGGCATAGGCGGAGGTGTTCTCATTCGCCTCCGCGAAATGGGTGTGGAGGCTTAGCCCACGTCCCGCCCCTGAAACCCCGGACTTGGCATCGATAATGATGTCAGGCTCGATCAGACCCTCCCTGACAGCAGGGGCGAGGGCAAGGATGGCACCAGTGGGATAGCAGCCAGGGTTGGCTACCAGGCGGGCAGAGGCGACCTGTTGGCGGTTTAGCTCCACCAAGCCGTAAACTGCCTCACTGAGAAGCTGAGGCATGGGATGGGCAAAGTCGTACCATGTTTCATAGTCCTTTGCGTCCTTAAGCCTGAAGTCGGCGCTGACGTCGACCACCTTTATGCCACGGTCAAGAACCGCTGAAATTGTATCGACGCCTGTCTTGTGGGGAAGAGCAGAAAATGCCAGGCCCACATCTCCAAGCTCAGGCTGGATCACCAGGTCGATGTCGGCGAGATGGGGTAGGAACTGCCATAGCTTTTGCCCCACCGCGCTTCTCCCCGTGATTGAAGCGAGCTCAACCTGAGGGTGGCGATGGAGAAGTCTCGCCAACTCCATGCCGATATAGCCTGTAACATTGATAATTCCCACTTTCACCTGATTCATAGGCGCTCTCCTTTATCCTATTGTAACCGCAATGACAAAGGGTTTCATCTCCTCCCCTGCTCCTCTATTTCCCTTAGTCTTTCATCGCTGATCCCGAAGTAGTGGGCTATTTCGTGGCGCACCGTCTCCCCAATCTGTCTTTTTATCTCCTTGTCAGAGCGGCATATCCTCTCAATAGGCTTTTGGAATATGGTTATCTTATCTGGCAAAGCGGCTCGATGGCGGCCTCCCTCGGTCAGGGGGACGCCTTCGTAAAGGCCCAGTAGCTGGCTGCGATGCCTAAGCCCGACGCTAGCCAATAGCTCCTGACTGGGCCAGTCCTCTACAACCAGCACGATGTTCTCCAGTTTCTCTTGAAACTCTAAAGGCAGACCTTCAAGTGTCTCAGCTACTAACTCCTCAAACCGCTCCCTTTGCACTACTTTACTCCCCAAATAGCTTCTTATCAGGCTGTCTAAAAACCTCATTCCGCGTAGCGTCGTGACTCCTGTCACGACGAAGAATTCGTCCTTCAGCAGAAGGACAGGAGTGGCTACGCTACCCTTTTTGGACGGCCTGCTTATCCTTTGTGTCGGGTAGATTGGAGCCGATGCTCCAATCACGCCTAGAGCTGATGCTCTAGGCTACCCCTCATTTCCATGATTCATTGGCGGGCAGGCGCCTATGAAGGTCTCCTATTCGTGGATACTTGCTGGGCAGCCCTCCCCCAGCACGCAATCATGACACAGGGGGCGACGTGCCCGGCATACGCTCCTTCCATGTGCCAGTATGTTAATATGAAATTGGTATATGGCCTGAGGTGGTACAATCTCCTCCAGCAGCTCATGTGCCCGCTCCGGCGATGCCTTGCAGTTGATTAGCCCCAGACGCCTGGAAACTCGATAGACATGGGTGTCCACAGGAAGCACCGGCCTTCCCAGGGCGAAAAGGAGTACACACCCCGCTGTCTTTGGTCCCACTCCATGTAGCCCTTTAAGCCATGCCTTGGCCTCGGGGATGGAAAGCCCCCTCAAGAATTCCATATCCAGGGAGCCCCGGCTCGCCAAAATCCCCTCCAGGATCCTCTTTATGCGCTCCGCCTTAATCCGGTTTAGCCCACCGCTCTTGATCGAGTCAGCGATATCATCGGCGCTCGCCTTTGCCACCATCTCCCAACTGCCGAAGGTTGTCATAAGGCTTTGAAAAGCCCGACTTGAGTTCACATCGGAGGTATTCTGGGAAAGGATCGCCTGGATAAGTTCGGAAAGAGGATCAGCGTGTGGTCGCCATTGGGGAATGCCATACTTCTGCCCTAGCAGACGAACGATTTGATCGATATTCATAGACCCCTCAGATGGCAAGTATCGTTGATTAGCGTAACTGTGCTCCTCCCTCCCTCCACCTGAAAACGGTTAACGGCAGTAGTATCCTGCGCTATCTGCCAGAAATGGGAGTTGTCCAAGCCCAGCAGATGGCAAAGCAGCACTTTACACACCACCCTATGAGTTACCAACAGCACAGTATCATTCTCGTGCCTTGCCGCAAGGTCATCCACCGTGGCAGCCACCCTCTGTCGCACATCGTCGAGTGTCTCCCCTCCGGGAATACTCAGTTTCTCAGGGCTATAACGCCACAGGTCGAAAAACTCCTTATCCTGCTCTCTAACCTCATCGATGGAACGCCCTTCCCAGATCCCGAAGTTCATATCGTTGATCCCCTCCAGTGGCACTACCTGGAGGCCAAGGCGCCGGCCAATGGGCTCGGCTGTTGCCATCGCCCGCTTCAATGGGCTAGAATAGATGGCAGCCGCCTCACACTCGGTGAGTCTTGCCGCTACGGCATCTGCCTGTCTCATCCCTGTCTCATCCAGGTCGATGTCTATCCGCCCTCTAAACCTTTCTTCCCTATTCCACCCTGTTTGCCCATGCCGTATCAGAATGAAGTGAGTCAAATCAGCCTCCTGTCATTTAGGTCGGCCCCTCCTCCCTGAGGGTGTTGACAATGTACTGGATCTCATGGCCGGTAACGCCAAAGCGATGCAAGGTGTGGCGGATGATCTCCAAACCGGCCTCAAACTCGGGACGCACCAACTCAGCGACGCCCAGCTTACGAAGGGTCTCAGCTTCACTATCGAGATGAACCCGAGCCACTATGTCCAGCTTGGGATTGATGCGCAGCGCATTTCTTACTGTCATCTCCGTGGCTATAGGGTCGTGGAAGGTAATCACCAAGACCTTTGCCTTGTCCAGAGAAGCACGAGAGAGTATCTCTGGGTTGCTCGCATCCCCATAGATGTGGGGTACACCCCTGGCACGCCGGGTACGGATGACATGAGGGTCGATATCAATCACCAGATAGGAAAACCCTCTTCGCATCAGAATACTACACAGATTTCGGCCTACGCCACCGCACCCGCAGATAACCACATGGCCCCTTAGATCAAGTCCCCTGCTGCTAAAAGCTGGATCGGTACGGCTAGCCAAGTACCTGGCAACTCTCTCCCCTTGGCTGAGCCTCCCATAGAGTACCGACGCCAGGCCCAGGGCGAAGGGCGTCATTAGTATAGTAATGACTGCGCTGGTCAATATCAAGTCATAGAGATCTGTGGAAATAACACCCACGCCCAAGGCGGCAGCAGCTAATACAAAGCTGAACTCCCCGATTTGGAACAGCCCGGCGCCGGTAAAAAGCATAGTCTTGGCGCTATAGCCAAAGAGCCACGGGACGAGAGCGCATATGATTGACTTGCCCACGATGATAGCAATCACTATTATGCTAACCATGCCGATATTACCCAAGAAGAAGCCGGGATCGATGAGCATGCCCAGGGAAGCAAAAAACAGTGTGGCAAAGACGTCTCGCAGTGGGACGACATCGGCAAGGGCCTGATAGACATACTCGGATTCGCTTAGTAAAAGGCCGGCCACGAAAGCACCTAGGGCTAACGACAGACCGAAGTTGTAGGTGACAAAGGCCAGCCCTAAGCCCAAGCCGAACACCGCAAGCAGGAAAAGCTCCCTAGAACGCACCCCAGCCACCCGCCTCATAATCCAGGGGAGTACCCAGAGCCCCAGAACCAGCATCGCCCCAAGGAAAAGCACAGCCTTACCGACGGCTATGCCCAGCGCTGGAAGCAAGCCTGCTCCCGACTCCCCTAAGACAGGGACGACAACCATCATCGGCACTACAGCAAGGTCCTGCACCAGGAGAATGCCGATCATGACACGACCATGGGCGCTGTCAAGCTCGCCTCGTTCCATGAGGATTTTGAGCACGATCATTGTGCTGGACAGGGCAATAAGAAAGCCGAAAAAGATCGCCTCCTGTAGCGGCCAGTGAAACAATGTGCCTACCATAAACCCCAGTGCCACTGTGGCCAAGACTTGAGCTATACCCCCCAGGATGGCAACCTTGCCCATCTGCCTGAGCGTCTTTAGTGAGAACTCCATACCAAGGGTGAACATCAGGAGAACAACCCCGATGGTAGCCAGGGTCTCAATCTGCCCTATATCGCTAACCAGGCGAAATCCATAGGGGCCAACGGCGATGCCACCAACAAGATAGCCCAAGATAACAGGCAATTTGAGGCGACGGGCAATCGTCCCCCCAACAAGGGCAGCTATCAGAACGATGACCAGGTCAACAAGTAAGCCCAACTCTTCCAACAGTTCCTCCGCGGTGAATAGAAAGACGCAGACGTGACGAGCTATTCTAACATAGCAGTAAGCTACAAGACAGCCAATCATTGACATACGCCCACCCCTTCTGTAAGCTGGAATTAGGCTATACAGAGGAGAGCGATGCAAAGCAGTATGCGTGACCAAATCACCAGCGCCCTAAAGGGGCAAGACGCCGATTATATCGAGGTTCGTATCGAGGAAGGGGAGTCTAGCCATATTCAATACAGGGGCCGGGAGCTGGAGGATATCGGCCGCAGCACCAGCCTTGGCGGCAATGTACGAGCCTTGGTGAACGGAGGCTGGGGCTTCATCAGCTTCAACGAAATCGGCGAACTTCGGGGAAAGGTGGTGCTGGCGGTGAAGCAAGCCAGGCTGGTAGGGAAGGAAGAGAGCAAGCTTGCCCCGGTGGAGCCGGTGGTTGATACGGTGATGCCAACCATAAGAAAGGACCCTAGAGCTATCCCTTTAGCTCATAAGAAAAGCCTCCTCGATGAATACAATGAGCTCATTTGGTCGACTCCAAAGATCCAGACCTCTGTGATTGGCTATGGAGATGGCACTAAAAAAGTCATCTTCGCCAATTTTGAAGGCAGCTATATCGAACAAACAAAGGTAGACCTCACACTTCGCATTGCGGTTATCGCACGGCAAGACAGTGATGTTCAGCAGGTATCGCTTAGCATGGGTTCCAGCAATGACTTCGGGTTTATGGAAGGGCTTCACCAAGAGGTGAAAGAAACTGCCCAGCGTGCCGTGGCTATGCTGTCGGCACCCCAAGTCAAGGGGGGAGAATACACCGTGGTCCTCGACCCCATTCTGGCCGGGGTTTTCGCTCATGAGGCCTTTGGCCATCTGTCCGAATCCGATTTCGTCTATGAGAATGAGCGCATGAAAGACATCATGGTTTTAGGGCGAAGATTTGGCGGAGAACATCTCAACATCGTCGATGGCGCCGCTATCCCTGAACTTCGAGGCAGCTACAAGTATGACGATGAAGGTGTGTCCGCAACCAGGACCTACCTTATCAAGGAGGGCGTCCTTGTGGGCCGACTCCACTCAAGGGAAACTGCCGAGAAGATGGGCGAAAAACCCACAGGAAATGCCCGAGCCATCAGCTATCGCTATCCACCCATCGTACGTATGACCAATACCTTCATCGAGCCCCAGAATGTCTCCTTCGAGGAGATGATCAGCGACATCAAGGAGGGGGTGTACGCCAAGAACTGGTACGGCGGAATGACCAGTATGGAGATGTTCACCTTCTCCGCTGGCGAGGCATATATGATCAGAAACGGCAAGATTGCCGAGATGCTCCGGCCGGTAATGCTCACCGGCAATATATTTACTACTCTAGAGAATATCGATGCCATCGGCGATGACCTTGACATGAATCAGGGGGGTGGTTGCGGCAAAGGTGCCCAATCACCTCTTCCTGTATCAAATGGCAGCCCACATATACGGATTCACAAATGCGTTGTGGGAGGGAAGTAAGGCAATGGCTTTTCGTGCCGATTGAGGCTTCACTTGGAGTCGTGCATAAAGGAAGTATTTCGGTTATTCTAAGTTATACGCCATGCTTCTAAAAGGTAGATGAGAATGAAAAGAAAAGTGAAGGTATATCTGGACACTTCAGTAATCTCAGCACTGTTAGATGAGAGGAATCCAGAGAGGAAATCGCTTACAGAGGCTTTTTTTAAAGAGATAGAAAGTTTTGAGCTATTCATTTCCGAGATCACGGCTGCTGAGATCGAACGAACTCCTGACCGAGCACTCCGAAGCAGAATGAAAGAGGTAGTATCGCAATTTTCAGTGTTGCCCCTAACTGATGACGTCGAATGGTTAGCGAACGAGTATGTTCGCTATGGCGCAGTTCCGGAGGGTTACCCCGAAGATGCCTACCATATCGCTATTGCAGTGATAAACGAGATAGATTTTCTTTTGAGTTGGAATTTCAAACATATCGTAAGGAGAAAAACCAGAGAGATAGTGAAGATGGTAAACACTTTAAATAGATTTAGACAAATAGAAATTATGACGCCGGCAGAACTATTATAGGAGGTAGCACATGAGCAAAATTGCAGAAAAGGAAATAGAGGGAATAAGAAAAATGGTAGAAGCGGAATTCCCTGATGATCCAGCTTTACAGCAGGTGCATATTGCAAGGAAAATCATTGCCAGAGAAGCGGAACTCGAAGGATTGAGTTTTCTTGAATACATCAAATCGTTGGGAAAGCAAGTTGAGGATGTCTATTAAAGGCGAGGCCTACATGATCAGAAACGGCAAGATTGCCGAGCTGCTCCGGCCGGTAATGCTCACCGGCAATATATTTACTACTTTAGAGAATATCGATGCCATCGGCGATGACCTGGACATGAATCAGGGGGGCGGTTGCGGCAAAGGTGCCCAATCACCTCTTCCTGTATCAAATGGCAGCCCACATATACGGATTCGCAAGTGCCTGGTGGGAGGGAAGTAAGGCAATGGCTTTTTCAAACGCTCAGTTCGAATGCTTCTAGGCTGACACGCACATAATGAGCCGAACTTGTGTATTTGCAATACTTAGATAGCAAAAAGAGGGGGTAAGCTGATAAATGGACGCAAGCTTAGCCATAAGCATTGTTGCGTTGGTTATTGCTCTCGGGTTTGGTATCTGGCAGCAAAAACACAATCGAAAAGTGGACCAAGAACTACTCGGTGGTGGTAGCACTCTCTTAGAGGTTAGATGGAGTTGGCTAAATAATCGAGGACTTGTGCGCTGCGAAGCTGTAGCGAAAAAAATTCCCCTATCCAAAGTGGCTATTAAGTCGAAACGAGAAAAACGGTATTTCGGGGATTTGCAGGAGGGAGATAGAAGATCGCTAGAGTTTAGCAAGGTCTCGAAGGGGGAAAAGTGGACAGTCACATTTGCCGATTCGAATAAGAAGCTACACAGGGGATCATGCTTAGTATGGGGGGATCAGGCGGAGCTATTCGGATGAGTGGCACAAGGCCTGTTTTCCCCTATTCAGGGAGGGTGAATTTTGGAAGACATTCTATCTAGGGCGAAAAAGGCGGCTGAGGAGGAAAACGAAGCTATGAAAACATGTTATTTTTGCCAGGGTAAGGTTGTCAATAAGAGGATTCGCCATGTTCACCATTGGGGTGATGAAATCGTTATCTTTGAGAATGCGCCGGCAGAGGTATGCACTCAGTGTGGAGAGGTATATCTCTCTCCCGAAATGCTGGAAATGATGGATAAGGTCACTTTAGAGCGGACTCCCCCTGATAAAAGTATTGCCGTGCCTGTATTCTCCCTGCCTTAAATGTAATGGTTACAAAAAAGAGGCTATTAGATACTTGGGGTAAGAAGACAGATTCACCCTTCCGAACCTGAGTAGAAGCAAGATTGCTGAGCTACTCCGCCCCGTGGTGCTCACCGGCAATGTATTCACCACCCTGGGGAACATCGATGCCATAGGTAATGACCTGGACATGAATCAGGGGGGTGGTTGCGGTAAGGGGGCGCAGTCCCCCCTCCCGGTCTCTAATGGCAGCCCCCACATAAGGATCAGAAAGTGCCTTGTGGGAGGGGGGTGAGGCAATGCCTTTTTAGCTGGTATAATACGACAGCCCTGAGCAGATTGGGCGAACCCAGAGTTCATTTATACCGCTGTTATCTGCCATTGCCAATAAAGGAGGTTAAATCATGGCCATAAGAAAAGTACGAGTAACGAACTTTAAGAGTTTCAGGGACCTAGAAGTAGAATTAGGAAAGTTTAATGTGTTAATTGGCGCTAATGCTTCTGGTAAGTCTAATTTTATACGAATCTTTGCGTTTTTGAGGGACATAATAAACTACGGGTTGGATAATGCAATATCTATGCAGGGTGGCACTGAATATCTCGGGAATATAAATATTGGCCCATCTGAGAGCTTCTCGTTAGAGGTTGTGGCTGACCAAGAATTTGTGAGAGTGGTGAGAGAAAAAGAAAAAGAGCTGATAGGAATAAAGGTATACGAAACGATTTACAAGTTTGCCATAAAGTTTAGAAAGAGAGGGCCAGGATTTGACATTGCCGAGGACAGCTTAACACAGAAATGTAAATTTATTAGATTAGAAAAACAGGGGAAGAAGATAGAAGAAAAAGAAGAACTCGGCGAGGGCAGAATCATCGTTTCTAATGTTAGAGGGAAAGTCAAGGCCGATTTGGAGCCACCTAAGGGGGTGCCAATAGGGGAAAATGATATATTCCCACCATTTTTAGCATTTTTAGGAGAAGAAAAACTGCCACCTAAAACTCTTCTCCTCGAGTTTCCATTTCTCATTACACCTTTCCCTGGAAGGATTTTCAGTAATATTTCAATATACGATTTTGACCCTAAGCTACCTAAAAAAGCAGTTCCGATTACCGGAAAGATGGAACTGGAAGAGAATGGGGAGAATTTAGCTATCGTTCTAAAAAACATTTTAGAAGACAAAGAAAAAGAAAGGAAATTCTCTAATTTAATGAGAAACCTTTTGCCTTTTGTAAATAAATTGGATGTAGAGAAATTTGCGGATAAGTCTTTGCTCTTCAAATTAGAGGAAATATATGCTCAAAAACAATATTTACCTGCTCCTTTGATTTCTGATGGGACAATAAACATGAGCGCGTTGGTTATCGCCTTATATTTTGAAGAAAAATCATTAACTATAATTGAAGAACCTGAAAGAAATATACATCCATCCCTTATTTATAGCATTGTAGAGATGATGAGAGAGGCATCAGATAAGAAGCAGATTATTGTTACCACCCATAATCCTGAGATTGTAAGGCATACAGATTTGGAAAGTATTCTGCTTATCTCTCGCGATAAAGAGGGTTTTTCCACCATTTCCAAGCCTTCTGAGAAAAAAGAGGTGAAAGCATTTCTGGAAAATGAAATAGGAATAGAAGAACTTTATGTGCAAAATCTACTGGGAGTATAAGCATGGCCTATGAAGCATTATATATTCTCGTCGAAGGGGAGGACGACAAAAGGTTCTTCGAGAGAATAGTAAAACCTATGTTTGAAGGAAAATACGATTCAGTGGCAGTATGGAAATATGCACAAGAGAGAAACAAGAGAGTTAGTCGTTTTCTTAGAAGCATTAAAGGAATGAAGGCGAATTATATCTATGTATCAGATATTAACCTTGCACCATGTGTAACAGCGAAAAAACAAGATGTGCAAAGTAAATTCAAGGACATTGATACGGATAGGATAATAGTGGTAATAAAAGAAATAGAAAGTTGGTACCTTGCCGGATTAGACGATACATCCTCCAGAGAGTTTAGGATTCCCCCTTGTGACACTACAGACAATGTTACCAAAGAGCAATTTAACGATTTGATCCCCCAAAAGTTCGATTCTAGGATAGATTTTATGCAGGAAATCTTGAAGTGTTTTCAGATAGAAACCGGAAAGCAGAAAAATAAATCATTTAGGTATTTTCTTGAGAAGCATATTTGTGAAGTTTAAGATGGATTGGCAACAGTAGATAACACGGGTTTTATGGCTTCGCTGCGCTCCACCCAAACTGCTTTCTACGGCTTCGAAAAGCCCGATACCGTTATACGTATTGCCAAAGGTGAGAAAATTTCGGATTCCCCCCCTGCCCTGGGAGGGTGAATTTTGGAAGACATCCTAAAACTGGCGAAAAAGGTGGCTGAGGAGGAAAACGAAGCTATGAAAACATGCTATTTTTGCCAGGGTAAGGTTGTCAATAAGAGAATTCGCCATGTTCACCATTGGGGTGATGAAATCGTTATCTTTGAGAATGCGCCGGCAGAGGTATGCACTCAGTGTGGAGAGGTATATCTCTCTCCCGAAATGCTGGAAATGATGGACAAGGTCACTTTAGAGCGGACTCCCCCTGATAAAAGTATTGCCGTGCCTGTATTCTCCCTGCCTTAAATGTAATGGTTACAAAAAAGAGGCTATTAGATGCTTCGGGTAAGAAGACAGATTCACCCTTCCGAACCTGAGTAGAAGCAAGATTGCTGAGCTACTCCGCCCCGTGGTGCTCACCGGCAATGTATTCACCACTCTGGGGAACATCGATGCCATAGGTAATGACCTGGCGATGAATGAGGGGGGAGGATGTGGCAAGGGGGCGCAGTCCCCCCTCCCGGTCTCTAATGGCAGCCCCCACATCAGGATTCGCAACTGCCTGGTGGGAGGGAGGTGATGAGGCAGTATGCACTTCACCTGATACAATATGATAGTCCAGAAGCGGATTAGGTGAGCTCCACACCATAATGTATGAAAAATGAAAGGAAGGAAAGAAGTGGCCGAAAAAAGACAGCTCTCAGAAACTGAAAAACAAAAGGTTCTCGATCAGCATGAGCGAAGGTGCTTTGTTGACGGGGAACCTATTCCTGAGGATGAGTCTATCGAATTTCATCACATTAAACCATTTTCCTCAGGTGGCCCAACTAACTTAGATAATATTGCTCCCGTTTGCAAACGTCACCATCGCACGATTGGTACAATGAGTCTCCAAGAGTATCGTGACAAGATAGAACTTGAGGCATTCTTCGAAGGTGGGGAGCCAAAATTTCTTGACGATTTAATTCGTCATAAAAAGAGGTGTTGCGGAGAACGAGTCAAATGCGAAATTGAAGAAGGGCATATCAGCCTCTATTATAAGGATTCCAGGCACGACTTTCCACTTTACGCATGCCCAACAACCAATTGGAAATACTTCTATGGAACATTACCAGTTGAATTCATCGGAAATGACAGGGAGTTACAACCCAGGCCTCTACGAGAGCCAAATTTGTGGAAGTTGTACCGGCACTTTCAAACGAACACCCAGATATCACCTTCAATTTGTAGAATTGACGAAAGTGGCACTCTTCTTCTCTTCGACGGACAGCATAAAGCGGCGGCTCAAATTTGGGCTGGTCATTCAATGATAGAATGTAAAGTTTACATCGACCCAGATAGGAGATTACTAAAGGAAACAAATCTTGATGCACATGGGGCATACAGACAAATGTCATTTTACTCTCATGAATTGATGCAGAAATACGCCGATATCTTTGGAGAGGACTGGATAGAATATATGGATACGAAGGGAGAGAAGTCAGAATTAGGGTTCTACAATTTCCTCTTCCACGCAAAGCGAAAGACTTGGGCACAAGCTAGAAATGAAATTGCTCTTGCTATGTACAACGAAATAGTAGATGATGAGTCAAACAAGTTGTCAAGGTATCTATCAGAGAAGCAGAGAGGCCGAAAGCAACCCTTGACATTTGCTCGTCTAAAAAAGACCCTTTTTCAATACATGCTGGTGCCACCGCCCGTTAAGGATGAATTCGAATCCGATACCGACTTTCGAAAGGACGAAAAATGCAATTTAGTCAAACTTATGACTATTATCGCTGAAGAAGGACTGGAAGGTAAATGGGCACCTGTACGTGCTGATGCTGGGCACAAGAAAGCTGAAAGAATCTTTAGCGCGGGAGCCGTGAGGGCTTGGACTATCCTACTGAGAGATGCAATTAATATACACCTGAAAAACTATACAGACGAAGAGAGAAAGCTCTTTTTCTACCGTGCCATTCCGGATGAGGAATTCGATTACTTCAGACGATTTGTCAAGAAGATATTCGACCATAAGATATGGGACGATCCTGATCCGTCAGGTGAAATTGCTGCACGTCTTGCAAAGGATGATGCTGCGACCGCGAAGAGTCTCTTTGATGAAAAGGAACTCACAGTCCAATGGGTTCTTGGAATATGAGGGGTGTGGACATCGCCTAACACGATGTTTGCGGTTCGTTTAGCTCACGGAGGCAAGATTTGGAAAATATCCTTAACCTAGCAAAAAACTCTCTGGTGAGGCTGAGGTCTTCTCCAAGCGCGTGGTTTATATAGCATGTCTAAGCTACCCCAGGTAAAAGGTGATAGACTGGTAAGCGCCCTTAGAAAAGAAGGCTGGTTTATTGACCGCACCCGTGGCAGCCATGTTATTATGAGACATGAAGATAGACCCGGCGCCAAGATAATCATCCCTGTCCATGGAAAGCCGGTGAAGCCTGGAACTTTAAGTAACATCTTGAAAAAGGCAGGGCTTTCAGCCGAGGGGATCAAGAGGCTTCTATAGGAGGCTGATCATGGTGAAATATACTGTTATCCTTGTTCCCGAGGAGGAAGGTGGCTATTCTGTGGAAGTGCCTGCTCTCCCCGGGTGCTACACTCAAGGAGAGACCAGAGAAGAGGCGATAGCTATGGCCAAGGAGGCAATCGAGCTGTACTTGGAGTCCTGCAAAGCCCATAACGAGCCTATACCTGAAGAAGGGGGTGTTGAGTCTTTGGTCATTGAAGTCAAGGAACCAGTGGCGTAAACATGCTCCTTTTAGGTTCTTAGGCAGGCATGGCTTCCATGGGGGAGGGTGAATTTTGGAACACATCCTAAAACTGGCGAAAAAGGTTGCTGAGGAGGCGGAGGTTTTCCTGGTGACGACAAAGGAGACCCCTGTAGTCTTTGAAGCTAACCGCTTGAAGATGCTGGAGACTAAGGAGAGTGTATCTGTCTCGCTGCGCATTATTAAGAATGGCAAGATAGGTTTCTCATCTACAACAAGGCTTGATGATCGCCAAATGCTGGTGGATATGGCGGTGGAGACCGCCGAATTTGGTGCATCGGCAAAATTTGTGTTGCCATCTAAGGAAGATTATCCCAAAATCGAGGTACACGACCCAGAAACGGAGAAAGTCGCCATCGAGGATATGGTCGAACTCGGCGACTCGTTGATCGCCAAGGTGCGAAGCCACACTCCAGAGCTGGTTTGCGAGGCTGGCGTTACCAAGAGCTTAATCACTGTAGACATCTTGAACTCCAGAGGTGGGCAGTCAAGCTACCGCAAGAGTGCCTTTGCCATAGGCATCGAAGGTGCTCTGATCCGCGATACGGATATGCTCTTCGTTGGTGAGGTTGACAGCTCCTGTCGCCCGCTAAGAGAGTTTGAGCCTTTGGCAGACTCAGTTATTGAGCAGCTTGAGCTGGCAAAGCGTACCGCCTCGGTATCAACAGGGCAATTGCCGGTGATTTTGACTCCCAAGGGAGTGAGAAGCGCCCTGTTCGCCCCCCTGGCGGTCGCTTTCAATGGCAAGATGGTAGTAGAGGGGGCGTCCCCTTTGGTGGGCAGACAAGGGAAGCAGCTCTTTGACAACAGGTTATCGTTATGGGACGATTCTACCATCGACTACCGCCCCGCTAGCCGCCCTTGTGATGATGAAGGGGTACCAAGCCAGAGGACGCCTCTTATTGAAAAAGGGGTGGTGGCAAACTTCCTTTATGATCTACAAACCGCCGCACACGCCGGCGCCGAGAGCACAGGTAGCGCTAGCAGAGGTCGGGGAAGTATGCCTGCACCATCAATAAGCGCCATGGTGTTTGAACAGGGGGACACCCGCTTTGAGGAGATGCTACGAGATACAAAAGAGGGGTTAATTGTTGAGGCATTAATCGGAGCGGGTCAGGGGAATGTCTTGGGCGGTGATTTCAGCGGGAATGTGCTCCTGGGATATAAGGTGGAGAATGGGGAGATTGTGGGGCGGGTAAAGGATACAATGATTTCAGGCAATATTTACGAGGCACTCAAGGAGCTTATTGCCATAGGGGATGAGGCGAAGTGGGTTGGCAGTTCGTTGAAGACGCCTGCCATCTATTTGGCCTGTTTGTCGGTGGTCAGTAAAGGGTAACAACGGAGGTATCCCGTTGTCGTTAGAGAGCTACTTCGCTGAGATCGGCAATAGTAAAAAACATCTGGTTGTCTCAAAGCTAGCCAACCTGTCAACCCTTTCATCTGAGGAGTTAAGGTTATTCATGGAGACGTGGGTTAAAATAGATGTTGATAGGCAGAGGCAGATCGTGGGTCACCTCGTTGAGCTTGCTGAAGAGAACCCCAATCTGAACTTCGATGACATCTTTATTGCCTGCCTTCACGACCCCGATGAGACAGTCAGGATAAAGTCTATCGACGGCTTGTGGGAGTGTGAGAGTTGCTCCCTAATTGACTCCTTTATCACCCTTCTCAGAGAGGATAGCAAGGAATCGGTGCGCGCTGCTGCAGCAATGGCGCTGGGCAAGTTTGCCATGCTTGCTGAACTAGGGAAATTACGTCCTGAACACAGGCTAAAGGTGGAAAGGGTGCTGCTCGCCATTATTGACGACCAAGAGGAGGATATAGAAGTGGTGAGGCGTGCCATAGAGGCAATTGCCCCCATCAGCCTGCCACGGGTGAAGGAGATCATCCAGCAAGCCTACAGCAGCGATGATGACAACATGCGAGTCAGCGCTATTTACGCCATGGGCAAGAATAGCGACCCGGCCTGGCTTACCACGCTGTTGAGGGAACTTGGTAGCGCAGATACGGAGATGCGCTATGAAGCCGCAGAGGCCTGTGGAGAGCTTGGAGAGGAGGATGCGGTGCCCCATCTAAGCAGGCTCATCCACGACCTTGATAGTCAGGTCAGCCTCTCCGCTATAGCTGCACTGGGGAAGATCGGGGGCAGCGAGGCTGAGGATATACTGCGAGAATGCCTAACTCACTCCGACGAGCATATTCGTCAAGCAGCGGGGGAAGCCTTGGAAGAACTCGGCTTCGAAAAGGATCCATTGTCTTTCAGAATTCTTTAGGTGGAGTGCTCTTGTGCTAAATGGCAAGAAGGTAGTGCTCAGGGAAAAGAGCTGGGAGGATGTCACCAACGACTATGCCTGGCGGAGCGACGATGAGCTTGCTCGCCTCGATGCCGCCCCACCTCTAAAGATACCGTATATGGAGTATCTCTTTGAACACGCCACTGAGTTGAGTACTCCAAGTGAGCGGCGATGTCGCTTTGCTATCGAGAGCTTAGATGGTAAGCACATAGGCAATTGTATGTACTATGACATCGATAAAAAGAAGGGCCAAGCGGAATTAGGCATAATGATCGGCGACCGTAACTACTGGGAGCAAGGTTATGGCACCGACGCTGTGACCGTTCTCTTAGACCATATCTTCAGCGCAACGAGCCTCAACAGAGTCTATCTAAAAACCCTCAACTGGAACGTCAGAGCGCAGGCTTGCTTTCATAAATGCGGCTTTGTCCCCTGTGGGCAAGTGAAAAAGCGTAGCAACGACTTCGTTACGATGGAGCTAACGCGAAACAATTGGGAGAGACGAATTTTCGCCTCTCCCAATGATAACCCACCAAATCCCTAAAGGCTCTCTATTCCTTTGGCGGTGCCGGTGGCGATGGATTCTCCAAGCCCATTGCCAATGACTTCGGTATCAGGGCACAAAGCTCATCCACAGTCCATATACCCTCTTTGAAAATGGAGCGCCGATTGTACGGTTCAGAGTATAAACCTATGTTCCCAGCGGCCACGTCGAAAGTGCGGCCATTGATATTGGCAGCTTCATCAGTGCACAAGAAGACTACCATGGGAGATATATCCTCAGGTGCTGGGAACATTCCCTTTATTTGTTCCTCAGTCATACCCCTCTTCTCCCAGGCTTCAAACAGCTCAGTGGTCAGTGCCAGCCTTGTGCCTGCCAAGGGGCGAATAGCATTACAGGTCACGCCGTATCTGCCCATGTCGATGGCCACTGTCCGGGTGAATCCTATGATGCCCTCCTTGGCTGCGCTGTAATTGGCTTGACCCATGTTACCCAGACCCGCTGAGGAGGAGGTATTTATAATCCGCCCGCTCTTCTGCTGCCTCATAACGACGCAGGCATGCTTGGCGCAATTGAAGTGGCCATAGAGGTGGACCTTAAGTGCCGTGTCCCATTCCTCCTCAGTCATGTTGAAGACCATGCGGTCTCGGAGCACACCAGCATTGTTCACCAGGATGTCTACCCTGCCGAAATTGTCAATGGCGGTCTTAATTATGTTCTCTCCAGCTTCGTAGGTAACCACATTGTCATAGTTGGCAACAGCCTCGCCACCCATCTTCTTGATCTCCTCCACCACCTCGTCAGCCGGTCCCTTGGCGGCCCCGGTGCCATCCACAGCTCCGCCGAGGTCATTAATCACCAGCTTTGCACCTTCAGCCGCAAGCGCCAGAGCATGGCACTTACCCAAGCCCCGGCCTGAGCCCGTTACCACTGCAACTTTGCCTTTTAATCTTTCTCCCATTTGCCTCCGTAGCGTGGCAAAACTTCCTATTCCTTTGGTGGTTCCGGTGGCGATGGATTCACCAAGCCTGCTGCCAATGACCTTGGCACAACCTCACAAAGCTCACCCACAGTCCATCTCCCGTCTTTGTGGATGCTTTTCTCTACTACTGGATCGGTCATCAGGTGAATCTCCCCGGCGCGAACAGCAAAGGTGCAACCGTTTATGTTTGCCGCCTCATCAGTGCATAGAAAAACGACCAGAGGCGCGATGGCTTCAGGCGTCAGGCGCGTGAGGTCATATGCTGGCGCGGGAAGTCCCACTTCTTCCCTCTTCTTTCGAGCAGCCTCCATCTCAGGAGATACGGTCATTCTAGTGGCAGCAGTGGGGCGAATAGCGTTGCAAGTAACCCCATATCTCCCCATATCCCTTGCTACCGTCCTGGTGAAGCCAACGATCCCCTCCTTGGCTGCGGCATAGTTGGCTTGACCTCTGTTACCTAGACCTGATGAAGAAGAGGTATTTACGATCCGACCGCCTCTCTGCTGTCTCATGACGACGCAGGCAGGTCTTGTGCAATAGAAGTGACCATATAGGTGAATTTTCTGCACTGTGTCCCACTCCTCCTCCGTCATGTTGAAGACCATTCGGTCTCGGAGCACACCAGCATTGTTCACCAGGATGTCCAGCCTGCCAAAATTGTCAATGGCGGTCTTAATTATGTTCTCTCCACCTTCGTGGGTAGCCACATTGTCATAGTTGGCAACAGCCTCGCCACCCATCTTCTTGATCTCATCCACCACCTCGTCAGCCGGCCCCTTGGCGGCCCCTGTGCCATCCGCAGCGCCGCCGAGGTCATTAACCACCACCTTTGCCCCCTCAGCAGCAAACAATAAAGCATGGCTCCTGCCAATACCCCGACCTCCGCCTGTTATCGCTGCGACTTTCCCTTTTAACCTATCACCCATTTTGCCTCCCTTTTTATCAAAACCTAGCGAGAATACCCCGCAGCTTGCTGCGGGGATGAATCGCAGTATAGGATGGCAAGCAGCATCTTTAGGCGCTGCAAAGCAAAATCGAGCGACAAAGGTACGAGAATTTGCGCCACAGATACCCCACAGCTTGCTGTGAGGAGATTCAGTAACGGACAGCGTTTAACGCAGCCCGCTATAAAATTCACATCAGCCCTGCGAAAACCGACAACATATCTTGTTTAGGGGGAGCCTTGCTTATCATTTCTTTGATCACCTTATCAAGTTCCTCCGGGGTCCACATCGCCTTCTCTGCTTTAGTTGCTACATCTACCTCATGCCACCCTCTAAGTAAGAAAGCCTTGTTCCCCACGATCCTAATCACCTCACCACTTACGTCCTTTGCCTTATCTGAGGCTAGGTAGACTATAAGCGGGGCCATGTTTTCCGGGTCAAGCATATCTAACTCACCCGGCGGTGGAGTCTTCTCCATAAACGCCTTCATTGATGGGGTAGCATCAGTTGTCAGTCTCGTCCTTGCTACTGGAACAAGGACATTGCAGGTTACGCCGTATCTTTCCATTTCCTTGGCGAGGATATTAGTAAGGGCAGCAATTCCTGCCTTGGCTGCTCCGTAATTGGCTTGGCCAACATTTCCTATGAGCCCAGCATCAGAGCTGGTGTTTATAATCTTCCCCTCATGGACTCTCCCAGCTTTGTGTTCCTCCCTCCAGTAGGCACAAGCATGCCTACAACAGTTAAAGGTGCCCTTCAAGTGGACATTTATGACGCTATCCCACTCTTCCTCTGTCATGTTGAAGAACATCTTGTCCCTGAGGATGCCGGCATTATTGACTAAGATGTTCAATTTGCCAAATTTCTCGACAGCGCATTCAATAATCTTCTTTGCCCCTTGGAAATCACCCACGCTTTCATAATTGGCTACTGCTTCTCCACCAAACGACTTGATCTCTGCCACTACATCGTCTGCGGGACCTGCAGCGGCCCCTGAGCCATCAAAGCCTCCACCGAGGTCATTCACTACTACTTTAGCCCCTTCTTTGGCTAAGAGTATTGCCTCCCCCCTTCCTAATCCCCTCCCTGCTCCAGTAATGATCGCTACCTTTCCTTCTAGCAGCTTTGCCATCTTTTTCTCCCTTCAATTTTTTTATGCTTATGGCTTAGGGTAAAACCCTTGCCATCCTCATTCCCTTAGCTTCCCCCGGATGGGAGAATGACGGTGGCACTGCCTGGTGTGGTCTTTCCCCCCTTCCCATTCTCCACCCAGATGTCACACTCAACAAGGTGCTCGCCATCCTCTACTTTCTTATTGGTAATCGTCCCCTTACACAGCCATGTTTCTCCTTCCCCAGGTTCTCCCATAGTCGCCATCTTTCGAGGGTAGTCCATGCCTCGATACTGGCAGGCGAACTTCTTGACTCGTCCCTTGGCACCTATCCAGTCAGTCACTAGCTGGACCAGCCACGCCCTCTTGAGAGCACCGTGGGTAATGATGCCGCCTGTACCCTGAGTTGCAGCGAAGTCATCATCGTAGTGAAGAGGGTTAAAGTCCCCTGATGCTCCAGCCCATCTAACCGCCATCTGGGTCGTAGAAATCTTCTCCAGGGTAGGCACTTCACTGCCAACCTCTACGTCTTTGTAATAAACTTGCTTTTTCGCCATTTTCCCTCCTTATCTAGCGATAACCGTTGCCCGGTTTACGGCTACTGTGTCACCGTTCTGGTTCAAATAAGTGGTCTCTAACGTGGTAAAGAGCATCTTTCCTGCCTTCCCTTCCCTCTCCCTGATATCCGCGATCTTTGTGGAGGCGGTGAGGGTATCACCGGCACGGATGGGGATGTAGAACTCCTGGTCCACGCCGCCATCGAGAATACGAAAGAGGCCAGCCTTTACCAGCACAGCCCCAACCATGGACAAGCCTCCTACAGCTGCTCGCCCCTTGATAGGCCAACCCCAGAAACCAGGCGGGCAGATGATATCCTCATACCCAGCATTCTTTGCATCCTCCACTTCATGGAAAAGAGGGTTGTCATCGTCCACAGCATCGGCATACCTTCGTATTGCTCCTCTCTCCACCTCCATTATGATTGGTTCCGACAGCGTACCAATCATCGCCTTAATCTCATCCGTCACTATCGACTCGTCAGCCAACTCGCTACCTCCTTATTTTTTTCTTTGGCTAGAGTAAAGCGTACCTTCCCAAAACACAGCAACAATTATCAAACAGCCTCCATCCGAGCCACCCAAAGTCTACACAAACCCCATCACCTTGTCAAGTGTCTTAGGGCTGTATAACGAATTGTGCAGAAAATGATAAGGTGGGGTAATACCCTGAAGCGCTGGAGAGAGCCTATATCGAAGATTCTTTGAAAGGACTAATGGCTTCACCGAGGGCTGCAATACAAAGATCAAGATGCTTAAACGCACTTCCTATGGGCTAAGAAACGTGGAGGTCTACTGGAGATCGAAGATTCTTTGAAAAGATGCTGTTGGGGTTCGTCCTTCTACGATCGAAGATTCTTTGGAAGGATGCCGTGCCTGTTTCCACACAACTTGACAAAGAGCCCCCAATGTCATAAGGGTGCGTTAATGTTCTACGATTTTGTCACTATCTAACTGTTCTGGGGGTTGATTTGCATTCCTAGAGGATGTCTTCGTGGTGGGAAAGCACATCTCCATCGGAACATATTGAACAATATGTTAATTCCGTCACCAGAGTGAACAAATTGGACCTTTGTAGAACTGGTCATCATTCTCTGCCAGAGTTGTGTAGAAGACGTCGCTTGTGGGGCAAATATGACAGCATCTCAAACGAGAGGAGCAAACCAGCGAAGACTTTTTTGTTCAGGATTTGAGATCGTTTATTCTTTGAGTGAGTATAGGAATAACCTTGAGGATGTCATCCACTATCCCATAGTCAGCATCGGCAAAAATTGGTGCCTTTGCATCCTTGTTAATGGCGACAATCATATTTGAGCCCCTTAGACCGACCATATGTTGGAAAGCTCCGCTTATGCCGAGTGCAAGGTAGAGCTTTGGCTTTACCGTCTTGCCTGACAGACCTACCTGATGGCCAGACGGTAACCACCCATAATCCACAACTGGCCTGGAGCAAGCTAGCACTCCTCCCAGCGCGCTGGCCAACTCTTCAGCCAATTCGATGTTTCCTTTATCTTTTATTCCCCTGCCGACGGCGATCAGAACCTCTGCTTTGGTAATATCAACCTCGCTTACTTCAGGCTCAATGTATCCCTCGAACCTCTTGTAATCAAACTCTTCGTCCAGGAGGTATTCAATTTCCTCTATACTTCCTCCTTTTTGCCCCTCCTCAACAAGGAATTCGCCTGGACGCCCGGTTACTATTAACGTTTCAGATGGGGCAAACGAGTATAGTGCATTCACCTTGCCATTATATATCGCCCTTGTAACCGTAATTGTTCCATTATCTATGGCTATATTAGTGCAATCTGTAGCCAGGGGGGCTCCCACATCGACCGCCAGTGCGGGAGCTAAATCCATTCCAAAGGAGCTATGACCTATTAGGACAAGCTTTGGTTTTCTCTCTTTTATTATAGGGGCTAGTGTCTTCTGGTAGGGCTCGGCTTGTGAATCCTCTAGTTGGTCATTCTTCACTGCCAGAACCTTGTCTGCCCACTGGGCAAGTCGTGGTCCATACCTGTTCACGTCCTTGCCAATGACCACAGCCAGTAATTCAGCGCTCACTTGGTCAGCCAAATGCCTACCCTTAGTCAGCATCTCAAGAGACACGTCGGCTAAACTCTGTTTTCTGTGTTCGGCAACCACCAGTATCTCAGCCACTCAGATAACCCCCGAATCTTTTAGGATCATGGCTAGCTTAGTTGCAGACTCTTCAGCCGAGCCAGATATTAGCTCTGCCTTTTTGCCTGTGGGCGTCAACTCCAGTTTCTCCAATCTGACCATTGGAGTTAATGCCTCGTTGGATAAGCCCAGTTCGCTGAGCGACGTCACTTTCAATTCCTTCTCCCTTGCCTTTTTAATGCTGGCAAAGGAGACATACCTCGGCCGGTTGATGCCAGTCTGAATAGTCAAAAGCGCAGGAAGCCTTAGGGTATATAACTCAAGTCCGCCGCCCTCTAGCTCTCGGCTTACTCGAACCTCTCCCTCCCCCACATGGAGGCTGACTACAAGGGTGGCATGTGGGATACCCAGCATCTCAGCAACCATGCAGCCAAGTTGTCCACTGCCAAAATCCTCTGATTGTGCACCAAACATTATCAGATTGTAGGGTAAGCGGCTGATCAGGGCTGTTAGGATCTTGGCTACAGTGTAGCAGTCCATGGCGGCTGCATCTTCATCAATCCTAATTGCCATGTCAGCACCCATGGCTAATGCTCTTCTCAGGATATCATCCCATTCACTTGGTCCCACTGTTACCGCCGTAACAGTACCTCCCAGCTTCTGCTTCCACTGCACTGCTTCCTCTAAAGCGTACTCGTCCCAGTCGTTTATCTTGGGAACTAGCGCCTCCTTCTTTATATCCTTTCCAGATGTATCAATTTCCACTACATCCACTGCCTCTGAGGTATCTGGCACCTGTTTTATGGCAACCACTGTATGCACAAGTAACCTCCTGCTAAGGAAGAGGGATAATTGGATACGAGGAACAGAGTCACTGAGAGGAATCTACTTCGCAATGAGCAAATCGGCTTATAATCAGCCTTTTTTGGCCAGGCAAGCCTCAGCTACAATCTCAGAGATATCCCTTACTTTTAGCCTCTCTTCAAGACTTTCCGCTTTGACAGCATCCTCCAGCATGGTCAAACAGTTAGGACAGGCTGTCGCAACGACAGTGGATCCCGTAGCGCAGGCTTCTCGGATTCTAATTCTTGCCGGGCTATTCTCACTGCCGCCGAGAAAATCGGTATAGAAGTTGCCGCCGCCGCCACCACAGCAGAGGGCACCCTCTCTATTCCTCTCCATCTCTACTAGTTCGATTCTAGGAATAGCGTATAGCACTTGCCTTGGGGTATCGTATTCCTTGTTCCACCGGCCGAGGAAACAGGGGTCATGGTAGGTAACCTTGGCATCAAGCCCGCCGGAAATATCTAGCCTTCCACCTTTGATAAGGTCTCGAAGAAGCTGTGTATAGTGAAATACCTCAAAGCTACCATCAAACTTCGGATAGTCGTTTTTAATGGCGTTGTAGGAATGTGGAGAGAGGGCAACGATCTTCTTTACTCCTAAATCTTTGAATTTCTGAATGTTCTCCTCAGCTAACAACTGGAATAGGCTCTCTTCGCCGAGCTTACTCACCTCGTTGCCATCACAGTTCTCGTCATTACCTAACACCCCAAAAGACACGCCGGCTTTTAGCAGCACCTCTCCTAGCGTTTTTGCTGTCTCTTTGGCTCTGGTATCATACGACCCTACGCAGCCAACATAATACAGAAATTCCTGTCCCTCATATTGTTTTATCCCCGTACCCTCAGTCCATTCGCCCCTTTTCGTTCTGGCATTACCATATGGATTGCCCTGACGCTGAATATTCTCCAAAAATTCCTTGATAACAGATGGTATCGAACCTCTCTCAACCATCTCACTCTTGGCGGCTACGATCATATCAACGATATCATCACTAAAGCTAAGTGGGCATTTCTCAGCGCAGTTTTTGCATGCTGCGCATGAGTATACAATCTGGGCAAGATGCTCTGTCCAATCTATTTCGCCATCTAGCCAGGCCCTTATCAACCACAATCGTCCCCCGCAGGAGTAGCTTTCCAGGCGGAACCTGGCATAGGCGGGGCAACTGTTTACATCCATCCAATCGGTTGGAAACTTACAATAACCACACCTGCAGCACCTGTGTATAACATCTTTATATTTATAATCTGCAAGAACCATTAGCTTACCTCCCAATTTCCAGGGTTCATAATCCCGTTAGTGTCGAGAAGCTCCTTTACCTTTTTCATCAGCTTGAGGGTATTTGGTTCTATCCTTTCCATCACT
>JAUWRG010000085.1 GCA_030610655.1 Dehalococcoidia bacterium | reverse complement strand
GCTTCGACTAATGGAGAACAAAGCTTTTCTGTCCAGCCCTTAAGGGAATATCTAACGGAACAAAAAGGGTGATCGCTTGAAGCAGGTTCTTGCAACTGTTCTCTCAAACAGCGAAGTACTACCCGATATTCACCTCCTATGCTCCCCCGCCCCTGAAATCGCCTCGGAATCCATGCCGGGGCAGTTTGTTATGGTGCGCACCAGCGAAGACCATGATCCTTTGCTCAGACGCCCCCTGGCCATCCACCGGGTGTCCCCACTTGCCTCCCCTATCCAGCTCGCTCTCCTCTTCTCCGTGGTCGGCCGGGGAACAAAGTGGCTCGCCCAGTGCAAAGAAGGAGATGAGATCGACCTACTGGGGCCGCTGGGCCATGGCTTCAGGGTCCAGTCACGTCATTTGCTTCTGGTTGCCGGCGGCATTGGGATTGCCCCGCTGGTCGCTCTTGCCGAGAATGAACTGGCGAGGGGAGCGCATGTCACGCTGATCTTAGGGGCACCCACCCAAGACCAGCTCTACCCAGCCCATCTGCTCCCTCCTGGGATCGAGCTTCTGGTTGCCACAGAGGATGGTTCAGACGGTCAAAAGGGCATGGCAACTGACCTGTTAGCCAATTTCACGGGCAAGGCCGATCAAGTCTTTGCCTGCGGCCCCGTTGCCATGTATGAGGTTATGTCAAGCCAAACCTCGATAAAGGGGAGGTCGGTTCAGGTCTCAATGGAGGCCAGAATGGGCTGTGGGTTCGGCGTGTGCCTGGGCTGCGCAATAGAGACTAGGCAAGGCATGAAGCTGGTGTGCCAGGACGGCCCTGTATTTGAGTTAGAGGACATCATTTGGAGGGGTGAAAAAGGAGGCGACTAAAATGGTGGTTACAAAGAGAATAGGTCTTCGCACCAAGGGAAACTGTGACATCATTGACATCACCGGTCAGGTAAGGCAGGAGGTTTCTGACTGCGGAGTCAATTCGGGGACGGTGACCATCTTCGTTGCCGGCTCGACCGGTGGGATAACCACAATCGAGAATGAACCTGGGCTGCTGAGCGATTTTCAGGATATGTGGGAAAGGAACATCCCCAAGAATATCCAATACCAGCACGACCGTGCTTGGGGAGATGGCAACGGACACTCGCATGTCAGTGCCTCGCTCTTGGGCCCCTCTTTAGTGGTGCCGTTCACCAACAAGTCGCTTCACCTAGGCACCTGGCAGCAGATCGTGCTGGTGGATTTCGACAATCGCCCCCGCTCCAGAGAGCTCGTCCTTCAGATTATGGGTGAGTAATATAATCCCTGAGCTCTTCTGGAACCTTTTCTGGGTCGCTAGCCACCGCCGGCACGATTGCTGGCTGGCCACAATTTCCCATTATCGCTTGCCCATCCGAACTGAGGATGAACTTCACAAACTCTATCGCCAGTTCCAAATTGGCGGCGTTAGTGGGGATGGTGAGACCATAGACAATGGGCGCCCCATTCAGAACACTAGTTATTCCTGGTTCACTGCCGGTGACCTCCACCTGGCATGTGGTATAGAACTCCTCGAACTCAAGGCTTGATAGGTCTATCTCCGTAGGGAGCTCAATGTAGTCAAACTCGTGCTGCTGCGCCACGGAGCGGTACTCGAAGGCATAATCCAGGTCTCCCGACTCGAGCAAATACAGGAGATCCACCGACTTGGGCTTTACAACCTCTCCCCAACCACCCCCGACCCTGCCCCGATCCATCTCTGTGCCACCTTGCGGCACAGCAATGAGAGTGTCATAAAGGTCGGCGGCATTGCCATCAGGGGTCAGGCCAAAGTCGTCCGCTTCATCGTAATAGTACTTTTCGGCCAACTGAACCACCATGAGCGTACGATAGCCACAGGGGTCAGCATCGGGATCGGCGTGGCCGTAGTTTACATCTTCATTGACCAGGACATCATACCAGGTGCGCTCGCCATTTCTTATGTCATCGGCGAATGGTGCACTTTCCCTGTAGGCAATGACCATCCGGTTTCGGGCAAAGCATATATACCACTCGGCCCAATCTGGGAACATCAGCTCCTCGATGGCTTTATAGTCAGCTGAGCCGATGATGTCACACGGTCTGCCCAACTCGGTGACCTTCCTTATCGTGGTGCGGCTCCCCGCCGATTCGGTGACAACTGTTACCCCGGGGTTCAGTTCCTCGAAATCCTCAGCCATCTTGTCCAATGGAACCGATAGGCTTCCAGCATGGAGGATTATCAGGCTCGGTGGGGAGGTGCAACATAAGCTGGCCACAAGAGCCAACATCAAAGCCAGCGCTATTGTTAAAGATAGTACAACTTTGGTCACCCTGATCTCCTTACTAAAATATGTGGACTGACGATGCCTTGAATGTTATGTAAACTTCAACTCCTTTCTCTATATTTAGTTCATCGAAGGAACGGCGGGTGACTATACACACGAAATCAAGTGGTGTGCTCACCGTGAGGTGGATGGTTGAACCGTGGTCACTAATAGATGTTATGGTGCCCTTAAGGGAGTTTCGAGCACTGGAGATGAGCGGTTCTTTTGAGACTAGGATGTCCTCAGGGCGAATGGAGGCGTGAAGCCTACCCCTAAGCTCGGTTACCACCTCAAATTCCGAGTCATCGATAGCAAAGATGGTATTCCCATCCGAGCTTTGGTGCACCTCGCCGGCGAAGATATTGTGAGTCATTGAAAAGCGGGCGACAAACTCTGAGTTGGGATGGCGGAAGATATCCTCTGGTGTTCCCACCTGAACGATGCGACCCTCATTAAGAACAGCAATTCGATCACCCAAGGCGATGGCCTCCTCAAAATCATGGGTAACATGGATGATCGTCGCCTTCAGTCGCTGGTGAACCCGCCTCAACTCCTGCTGCATGCCCTCCCTGGTCTGGGGGTCGAGGGCGCTCAATGGCTCATCCACTAGCAACACCCCGGGGCTGACAGATAGCGCCCTCGCCAGAGCTACCTTCTGCCTCTCGCCACCGCTCAACGTATCGGGCCTTCGCTCCAGAAGATGTGTTATCCCTAAAAGCTCAGCCAGCCACTCTGTTACCCTTTGCATCTCCTCCTTTGGTCGTCCCCTCTGCCTCAACCCGAAGATGAGGTTATCCTTCACTGAGAGGTGGGGGAAGAGTACGTAATCCTGATAAACGAATCCAATCCCCCTTTTCTCAGGCTCAAGAGCAGTGACCTCTCTCCCGTCGAGCCAAATCTCGCCGCTCTTTATGGGATAGAGCCCGGCTATAGACTCAAGCAGGATAGTCTTCCCCGCACCTGTCGGTCCCAGGATGATGAAGTACTCTCCCTTCTCCACCTTTAGATTGATATCTTTAAGAAGAAAGCTACCTAGGTCCACTGTTAGGTTCTTTATCTCTATCATGCTTTCTCCCTACGATAGGCAAAGCTTCTCAGCCCAACAAAGACGACCAGACATATTATGATGAGGATAGTTGCGACAGGCAGGGCATAGTTCAGTCCATATTCCTCAAGTCGAGTGTAGACCAGAATAGGAGCAATCGTGGGATATGAGCAGAGGACCAGAACTGCCCCGAACTCGCTGATACCACGAGCCCACATCATCACGCTTCCGCCAAAGATGCTTCCTTTGGCCAGAGGCAACGATACCCTGAAGAAGGTCTGCCATGGTGAGGCGCCCAAGGTGCGTGCTACCTTCTCCAGCCGCTCGTCCACCTTCTCAAATCCCTGCTTTGCCGAGTTGATAAGAAAGGGGACGCTGACGAAGAGCATGGCGATGATTATCCCAGGAACCGACAACACAAAATCGATGCCGATGGAGTGAAAAGCTCGCCCTATAGCGAAATTTTGTCCAAAGACAAAGAGGAGGGCGATGCCTGCCGCGGTGTGGGGCACCACAATGGGAACATCTATAAGCGCCTCCACAAATCGCTTCCCCCGAAAATTGTGGCGCGCCAGGAAATAGGCCAGCGGTACCCCGAGGACAAGCCCCACCGCCGTGGCTAGTAGAGCGGTATAAAGGGTGAGCCAAATGGAGCTTATCACCTCTCCCTCAAGCAATGTTTCCCATAAGAGTGAGGGGCTGGAGGAGAAGAGAGTCTTGGTCAACGGGACAAAGATAAAGAGCAGGATAATTGTCCCCAGGAGAAGGAACGTGATGGTCAACCTTCTTTGAGCCAGCCATCTCCAGATTTGCCCAATCATTGTCACAAGCCCCCCTTTCTGAGGTTGTTTAGCAATCCTATTTGTCATTCTGAGCCCTATGGGCGAAGAATCTCTTTTAGACTCTTCGCTTCGCTCAGAGTGACATTTATTACTAATTTAAAAACACCCCACTTTCTCAAACTTGACTACGTAATAAAAATCAGTTTCCATTTATTAGGTCTCCGCAATAGCCACTAAACTCCTCATTTCAAAACCCTGTTCCAGAACAAAGAAATGCCTCCGAAAGGAGGCATAGATGGATAAACCCATCTGCCGCTCTCCTTTCCAATCGCGGGAGGCACAGGCATTTCTACCTATACCCTCGAGACCTTAAGTCTACCGGCTACCCGCCATGCCCCAACCTGGTTTAGGCGTGGCAGCTCGAAGAGCTTTTTCCAGTTTATAACACAGGTTTAAGTGGTAAGTCAAGCTCTCGCTTAGTTCTCCGTAGAAATCTCATGGGGATGGATTTAGAGGGATAGGGAGAAAAAGCACCGGGGTAGGTTGGAGCATCTGCTCCAACCAAGCCTAGAGCACCCCGATAAAATCGGAGTAGGCTACCCTTTTTTATTAGGCGCATGATAAATCAGGCAACTACAGTTACGGCTGGTGGGCGGTAGCAAGAAACGAAAAGCAGTGAGTCGCAGGCCCTTCAAGGTCGATAGATCGGCCGTCCTACGGCCCAAGTTCAGGGCGGGTATTTATATATCATACTGAGTACGGGCGTGCAGAAGAATCTCCCCTCACCGAGATTCTTCCCCTTCACTTTGAGAAGGGAGACTGCTGAAAAAGTCAGCGATTTAACCTTGAGTTACCCTTTGGACTGAGGTATCATCTACTCAGCAAATCTATTGAGGAGTATATCTGATGCTGAAAGCCAAATCAAGCCAGCTTTCTTTCTACGGCAGCCATCCTTC
>JAUWRG010000021.1 GCA_030610655.1 Dehalococcoidia bacterium | reverse complement strand
CCATCAAGGGGCATGTTTTTTGCTCCTTCTTGGCGCTAGTGCTAGTTGATGAGATGAAACGTCGGTTGGCGGTGCGAGGCTGGGATCTAGAATGGAACGACATTCGTCGTGACCTGGAGGCCCTGGCTGAGGTTGAAGTACGAGAAGGCGAGGAGAGGTATCTTCTACGAACTCCTCTCCAGGGTGTAGCGGGGAAGGTGCTTCAGGCGGTGGGTGTAGCCATACCAGTCCTTCGGCGGAAGGATGCGACCTGCCTGATGTGTGGTGCCAAAGATTTCGTATGCCCTCAATCCCCGTTCAAAAGCCTCTGTTTTTCTGACAAACTGTAGAAGTTGGGCGAGAGTTTTCCATCTGGAGGGATGGGAAGAAAAGACTTAGCTTTCTTGAGGAAATATGGGTGACGATTTTGCCTTATCTGGCAACATCGCTTAACGTGGCCTTTGTGGCTTACTTTGATTGTCCAAATACTCCGTGCTTCGCAAAGCTGAGGATCTGGTGACTAAGGCACCGAATGGCATCGCCGAAGAGCTAGGCTTGTAAGCCATGAAGTAAAAATTCCCTTGATGCCTGGAGAAAGGGGGCATGATGGAATACCGTGAAATAAGAATAGCGCTGCCGATGCTGAAGAAAATCGCCAACAGGCACGGATTTGCCATCGACGAAGATAAGATTGAACAAACGCACCTGGAGATGTAGAAGGAGACCAAGGAATGGCCCAAGGACCTCCTCGAGGCTCTAAAAAGAATGGGCTACGAATTCGAGGTCATCAATTCGTCCGAGGTCTGCCGCGTCCGCGTCTGGCAACTGGCGAGGTGAATAAGACATTTTCCTCCAACAAGAGCAAACGACAACTGCTATAATATCCTATGGCACAGAGGACATTTAGATTGAGGAGTTGATCGAACTGGAGCATGATGCGATAAAGGGCAACGCCAAGGAATTAGCGTTGTAAAAGTGCTATAATAGACATACACGAGTAAACGAAATTACTATTATGAAGTAGGGAGGGAGGAAAATGGGGCTGACAGTGTTAGATATTGAAGTTGGTAATCCCGCCAATCCCGAGGTTACAGTAGCGGTGGAGTCCCTGATCGATTCAGGTGCTATATACTCAGTAGTCCCAACGCCTATCTTGGAAAACCTTGGGATTAAGCCGTTAGCCGAGCAAGAATTCAAGCTGGCCAATGGCGAGAAAATCACACGCAAGAAAGGGATAGCACTGTTCAAATATGGCGATAGAGTAGGCGGAGCGGACGTCATTTTTGGGGAGCCAGACGACGCCACCCTGGTTGGTGCTTTTACCCTTGAAGCACTGGGACTGGTTCTTGACCCTTTCAAGCGAGAATTGAGACCGCTACCTATGATAATTGCCAAGACAACCAGATATTGAGGAGTTCATTGCCTTGGTGTTTGAAGCGATGAAGGAGATCCCTGCGGAGATAGGCTTATGAGCCATCAGGTTGAATCTCCGTTGATTCTTTGAGAACATTTCACAACAGGTATCGCAAAACAACAATAGCGCTGCCGATGCTGAAGAAAATCGCCAACAGGCACGGATTTGCCATCGACGAGGATAAGATTGAACAAACTCATCTGGAGATGTACAAGGAGACCAAGGAATGGCCAAAGGACTTGCTTGAGGCTTTGAAACGAATGGGTTACGAATTTGAAGTCATCAATTCATCCGAGGTCTGCCGCGTCCGCATCTGGCAACTAGCGAAGTGAATGACAGCTTCCCCCCTGACAAAAATAAGCAGCAACCAACACAACATGTAGCGCTGAAAAAGCCAAGCTTACAATAGGCCACGCTTGGTGAACACTGATCTCGAAAGATCCATCGAGCAGGGGATTGTCTGATTCGCTGGACTCCGTGTCGGAGAGGCGATTAAGGGCATCGCCGAGAAGTTAGATTGGTAAAAGTGATATAATAGGCACAGGGCAATGCTGAGCAGACTAGGCGAACCCACAGTTTGTCTATATGGATATTAGGCGAACTGCTCGTTATAAATAAAGTATAGAAATGAGGAAAACGGATATGAGCGAGGAAACTATTTCACAAGACTCTCCTCGTGAGAAATACCTTAACGAATTGTTAGCGGAGCTTTCAGATCCCGTTCACAAGCGCCTAATTCAGGCATATCGAGGTGATAACCCAGTCCAGTCGATGGAGTCCGAGCTGGGAAAGATACTCACGGAGGCTCTGCACCATGAAGATTAAGAACATAACCATTCGAGGCTTCCGTGGGTTCAATGAAGCGCGGATGATCGACTTTGATGACCGCCTGACCCTGATTTGCGCACCGAACAGCTATGGCAAAACCAGCATCTCCGAAGCATTGGAGTGGCTTCTGTATGGGGTGACGTCCAAGGTGGAGAAGGCTGACTACTCCAAAGAAGAATATAAAGGGTCATATAGGAACCGTCATTTACCGGAGTCATTGACTCCTTTCGTGAAAGTAACCTTCTTGGAAGATAGGAACGAAATCGAGTTCCGCGGAGAGCTGGAAGAGGGCGAAATTATTACAAGATTTGTTAACGGACGAAAGGTTGAAAGTTGGCCGTTGGTAGAGGATCTCTCCAAAGTTCCTAAGCCATTCGTTCTCCAGCACGCTCTTCAATATCTTCTTTTGACAGGGCCAGACGAGCGATTTCGCGAATTCGCGCGACTTCTTGGGTTAGAAGAACTGGTCCAGATTCAACAAAATGTTATATCGCTGTGCACGAAAACTGATCCTCATATTCCTGTAGAGGTTGAGCAACTGAGGAGGAACATTTTAGCGCTTGAAGCTCGCCTTGCCAGCCAGCCGTCTCTAACTGCGATTGAAAAAGCTTTCAGAAAAGGCAAGGATGGTTTGGCGAAAACTTACGAAGCTGTCGCATCCGAATGCAGGCGACGGGTTCCTCCAGAGACAGAAGAAGAGTCCGTCCTGCCACAGCTTTTGAAGATTCGAGAAGAGGCCGTTGCTAAAATCTTCCAAGGACGTATTACACTTCCAGACTACTCCGAGAGAGAAAAGCAGGCCAATACCGAGGATGAGGGCTTCTTCCTCGATCGTATGGCCAATGCGTTTGTCAAAAAGTACACAGAACTGGTTGCATTGGCGACTGTTCAGCATATCCTTGACCGAGCGGAGTTCTTTGATTTGGGTATCAGGCTACTGGATAAGACTCCGGGGAAATGCCCATTTTGCGGCCAATCGATTGGTGATGCGCTTGTGAAGCATATCCATGATGAGCATGCAAGCCTTGCTACTGAGAAGAAACGCAACGAGGCATTACAAAACCAGCGCACCGAGATTATTAACCTTCTAGCAGAATTGAAGTCGCGACTCGTGGCTTACCAGACTCGCCACACGAACAAAACCGTCCAACTTTTGGCACTGGAGCCTTCTCTAGAGAAACTTAAGACAATCCTGGTGCCAAAACACCAACTACATTTCAATACTGTTAAAACGGCGATTTCAGAACTCGCAAACGCCAAAAATAAACTAGAAACATCTCACAGCAAAGTCCTCGAAGCGCTGGCTAAGGTTGAAACGTCAGTGACTGAATCCAAAGAAAATGCTGCTCTTGTGGAGACTCTTGGAAGAATCCTGGTAGAGTATATTGCCCAGGCCCGTTCTTACGTCCAGTCCATTTCAGGAAAAGTAACTGCTGTGTCTGATGCGGACCAGATCCTAAAGCATGAATTAGACGCATTAGCAGGAACTGAAGATATCAGCGTCCTGATTGATCTCCGTGAGCGCTGGCATGACATCAAGAAGAAATTCGAAATCGAAGGGATTCTGGAAAGTCTTAAGCACCTTCGGAAAGCTGCTGAGCAATACGTTGCAAATAAAGTGCTTGAGGCAATCTCGGGTGAGCTTACTTCAGAGGTCATGGAGTGGTATGGACAAATCAAAACAACAGGCGATCCTGATGTTCATTTTGCCGGGTTTGATATTGAGCGCACAAAGGAAGGCGACTTAAAGGCTCGCCGTGTCCAGATCAAAGCTAAATCCTATGGAGAAGATTTGGTTAGTGCTGTTTCCTCCCTTAGTGAATCGAAACTCAACGCTTTGGGCCTATGTGTAAGCATTGCTACAAATCTTAAGGGCAGAACCCCGTTCGAGTTCTTGATTATCGACGACCCGATACAGTCCTGGGATGCCGAACATGAGATTCAATTCATCGAAGTAATTCGAAGGTTAGTTGAGCAGGGAAAGCAAGTGATCCTGATGTCGCACAATAAACAATGGATAAAACAGGTACGCAGCGGTTGTCGGACGCTGAACGGCTGGTACTACGAAATAACAGGTTACACAAAGGCCGGACCCCAAATTTGTGAAGTTCCTTGGGCGGAGTGGGCCCAGCGGTTACAAGAGGTTGATGCTATTTTGAAAGACCCCACTGCTAGTAGTGCTACCCAACAGCGAGCTGAGGCAGAAATCCGCATAGCTATTGAAGATATAATGCCAGAACTGTGGCGCAAGAAGAAAGGTGTTCAGAGAAGTTGCCATAAACTTAATTCCAGAGAAGTTAGAAAAATGCTGTTGGAGTGTGGTGTTGACCAGCCGTTGCTAGACCATATCACCCAAACCTACGAGACCACGGATCCTGCGCACCATGCTCAGATAAATTACGAACCGAATAGAGACAGGATAAGAAGCTATCATTCATGGACTCATGAATTAGCGCAATTGTTGAGCTAGGAGCACTTAGCGTAACGCGGGCTTTGCGGCCTCCCAGCCCGCTACTTCTTCCTGACCGGGAAGCGGACCTCGGTGAGCAGCTCCTCGGGAGGGGTGTATGCTGGGTCGGTGAGATAAACCTCTTCAGATGGGCCGACGATCTCGTACCCATTCTCCATTATCCACCCAATAAGCGCACCGTATACTGGGCCAACCTGGTCGAAGGGACCCTTGTGCATGGTGCAGGCGACATCTACTGCCTCCACCCTCTTGACCCCAAAGCCCCACTCATCAGGCCCACTGGGGGCCACATCGCCGCTTATGGGGCAGCGGACCTCCCACAGTAGCTCCTCGGCAGGCACCTGCTCCGGGCTGTTGAAATATACCCCAGAAGGAGGCCCCGCTGGCTCATACCCTTTCTCCCGAAGCCAGTCGTACAGCCTGGGAAAGGTTTCCGCTAGCTGGGAGTAAGGGCCCTTCCTGGAGACGAAGGCCACCGTCCTTGGCTCCCTCATCTTGACCGTGACATCGATATGCGACATCATGCCCTCCTCTCGAAATTCGGTAAAAGGTTCTCGTGAAATTGGTCTCGTTGTCAACGCCTGATCTTGATCCCCTTTGGTATGAGGTTCATCCTTCTCGCTTCCCCCTCCAGTTCATCGCGGAAATCCGGATGAGCAATGGATATCAGCGCTTCGGCCCTTTCCCATACAGTTTTCCCTTTACGGTTTACCACGCCAAACTCGGTTACAATGTAAGAGGCATCGCTGCGGGGCACGGTGACTATATCCCCAACCTCCAGGGTGAGGACGATCCTTGATTTAACCTCGCCTTCCTCCGTCTGGCAAGGGGAATATAAGCAGATAAATGGCTTTCCTCCCTCCGCCAGGTATGCCCCCTACGAAATCAAGTTACCCCTGTTCCCGAAATATGACGAAATCCGGCGGATTCAGAGCATATCTGCCCTGTGAGGTCAACCCTTATGGCGTTATTTATTGCCACCTGCCTTCTGTTCTGAGCGATGATCTGTGGATTGTTGGTGTAATCGACAGGGAAACCGGCAAGCATGCTGTTATGGTCCATAAAATCATATAACCTCCTTGAGCCCAGGGCAAAGGCATGAACTGCTTTCCCCGGGTGCAGCGTCTTCTTTCTACAGGTGACCACACCAGCCTCGATAAGGTCTATCATGCCCTCGGTGAACATCTCGGTATGGATGCCCAAACCCTTTAGCCCCGACCTCGCAATAAGTGAACCCACTGCATTAGGTGTGGCACCGATTCCCAATTGGATGGTTGCCTCGTCCTCTATTAGATTGACGATATGCTCTGCTATCCGCTCATCCAACTCTGTCGACATCTCTGGGGGGATCTCGGGTATCTTATATTTATTGTTTTCAACGATATAATCCACCTCTGAAATGTGAATGACCTCGTCATATCCACCTGGAACCCAGGGTTGGGATTCATTAACCTCCAATACCACCACCTTAGCGGCGTCACAGTGCCTTAAAATGGCTAATCGAGGTTCCAAAGTTGAAATATCCATGGCTATCCATAGGGGTAGTGCCGACAAAGGCGATATCCACTTTTAGGAATTCTCTATAGAGCCGGGGAATATCAACGAAGCGGAAAGGGGTATCGTGACAACACCCCATATCATGATACCTTCTGGTTATCTTACCGAAGAACCAGTCATTAAGGATAAAGTGTTCTTGCTCAGGATCCGCCTTAAGAACCTGTAGCTCTTGAAGGGGTAGAAACATTCGAATCTTGACATCCTCCAGTTCAGCAGCGCGTTTGGCCAATTCCTCATCTATTAAGGTGGCAATGGAGGCAACTAAGCCAAAGTCGAGCCACATCCCTGATTTTACTAATCTGGCAGCACCCTCTGCCGGGATCAACTTCTTTGGGTATTCATCCCTTCACAGATTCAGGTCGTTGTTATCATCGAGCCCTCTGCCGTCTTGGTTATCTCGATGCGTGCCGGGAAGGCGTCCTTCAGCTCCTCTATGTGGGTAACCACCAGTATCTTCTCAAAGTCATCCTGAATGGAGTTTATGGACTCGATGAGCCGCTCCCTGCCGGCGTTGTCCTGACTGCCGAACCCCTCGTCGATGATCAAAGTGGACAGCGGCGCTCCCACCCGCCTGGCCAAGAGCTTGGAGAGGGCGATGCGCAGGGCGAAGTCAATGCGGAAGGCTTCCCCTCCGCTATACATCTCATAGCGGCGCGTTCCCAACTCGTCGGATATATTTATGTCGAGTGTCTCTATAGACTCTTCCCTCTTCGCTCTATAGGCGCGCTGCGTCTCCATCTTAACGTGCATCCTGTTATCAGTCATCCGGGCAAGCAGCCTGTTTGCCTCCTCTTCGATCTCGGGGAGCGCCGTGTCTATAATGAGCGCCTGAATCCCCTTCTTGCTGAAGGCAGTAGCCAGCTCCTCATATATGTCTTTCTCTTTGAGGATATTCTCCAAATCAGCCCTCTTTTCCTCCCTGCTTCGCTCCAGAGAAGCGCAGCGCTGGAGCTTCTCCTGCACAGCTCCCAGAATTTGGCGAGCCTTCGCCAGCCGCCCTACTATCTCACCGAGGTCCTTCTGAGCGCTGCTCAGGCTGGCCTCCAACTCAGGGAAGCTGGCAAGCTCAACTTTGAGGCACTCTCGCCTTTTGGTATCGCCCTCAAGGATAGACTGCCAGCGCAGCAGAGCCTCCTCTGCTCTCTCCAGCGCTTCCTTCTCCCGGGGAAGAGAGGCCTCAGCTTCTTCGTGGTCTTTGTTCAATGTTTCCTCTCGACTCTCGCACTGGGCTTGCCCCTCTCTTATTTTCCCCTCAAGTGTGCTTATTTCACCATTTAAGGCCTTTAACTCACTCTCCAAGTGTCCTACTTCACGTTCATTGGTGCGGAAGGTATTTTTCTTCTCCTGACCCTCAGCCTCATAGTTCTCCATAATCCTCTCCCGACCCTCCACCCCCAGCTCAATACCACACAAGGGACACTTCGCCTCTTCCTGGGCCAGCATTTCAATCTTACCTCTAAGCTCTTGCATCTCCTCTTTCAAGCGGGCATTGGTGGATGTGAGCAGATGGATTCTATTTGACGTCTGCTGAGCCAGCTCCCTCTTTTCCACCAACCCTTCCCCCACCTTGACCAGGTCAGATAACTGAGCATGGACTTTGCCCAGCTCCTCCTCATAGCCCTCGAGTACTTTTTCGTATCTTTCCACCCGCTGGCGGTGTTCTCCAACCTGACCCTCAAAGGAGCTTATCGTTTCCTGCGCTTGTTTGATACGCCCCTCTATCTCCCTCAGTTGTTCCCTCTTGATATCGAGTTCGTTCTTTTGCCTTGCCATGGCATTCACCCTGTCCTCCCGCCTCCCGCCCTCCTCCTCCAGTTCAGCGATCGCCTCTCCTACCTCACGGAGCTGGGTTTCATATTCCCCTTTATGCACCACTTCCTCGTCTATTGCTTTGATTTCACTCTCCAGGACCCTTCCCCTTCCCTCCCCAAAGCGGGCATAACTCTTTGCCCGCTCCTCTAGCTCATCGTAGCGCAATAGTCCCAGTATGTTAGCAAGAATCTCTTTGCGCTGCGAGGGCAGCTTTTTAGTGAACTCATCAGCACGCCCCTGGAGGAGGTAGGCGCTATTGGTGAAGGTATCGTAATCCATACGCAGAATCTCAACGATCTTCTGTTCGGTCTCTCGAATGGAGTTTCCCGCGATCGACCTGAACCCCTGGCCAGTGGCTATCTGAAGGTCGAGAAAGGGATGTCCCGCTCGGCTCACACTTGGCCTGGTTCGCTTGCGGATGACCCGATAGCGCTCCTGCTCCAAAGCGAACTCGAACTCCACCTCCATCTCCGTCCTTCCCAGGTGAATCAGCTCATCATCGGTCTTTGCCCTTGCTTTTCCCCATAGCGCCCATGTCATAGCATCGAGGAGCGCTGACTTCCCATTGCCATTGTTACCGCAGAGGCAGGCTACATGAAGCCCCTGGAAATCGAGAGGCGAGACATTATCGCCATAGCACATGAAGTTTCTGAGCGATAGTTTGGTCGGAATCATCTTACGACTACCCTGCCCTGACAAATGAGGGCTGCTTCCATTGTTGCATGTCAGGGGGTGGTGATCAACAGGGGACGCCACCAGACCCCCATCAGATGGCAGATCCCTCTGAACTCCCCTTGGTATTACCATTCGACCTGAGCCTGTCGAAGGGCCGTTCATGGTTCGAGGCCGACAGGTCGGCTGACACTTCGGCCCAAGCTCACCACGAACGCTTGACATGCATGTCGAAGGGTGAGAGCAAACCTTCCCCTTCCCTCTAACTTCCTCCACCTCCTCCCCGAGATTGCTTCGTCGCTGACGCTCCTCGCAATGACAGATGGGGCATCACTACCGAGTGGCGATGCTACATTAGGCCACAGCCCTGTCTGTCATTATGGCCGTTTTCCTTTGTGTCATTCTGAGCCGTAGGCGAAGAATCTCGGTGGGGATAGATTATCCCCACCCACCCCCATAATCATTAATACCTGTCTTGCAGACTGTGGGACACACCCGCAAACCACAGCTAAGGGGCAGATACTCCTTGACTTTCTCTATAAAGGAGGTATCTCAAAGACGATTGGAAGGAACTATAAGCTGTGATAAAAGGGCACGAAATATACCGAGGATAATTGGTATCAACAGAGGAAGCGGCTAAGGACCCTCAAACACTTCATTCTCACCGCTTCACTATCTTATGACAGACTTACTCGACGGCAGGCGCTTATCATTGAAACGCTCTCTACTCGAAACTCGTCCCCCACTGGTCCCATCCAGTTGCTGGGGCATCTTCATCGCCATATGCCTGTTGCATCATGCGACGAGAATCCTCTCTAATCGCATCAGCCATCTCACCTTCATAACCCATTCTTTCGATCCACCTTTCCAGGAACATACCGCCAGGACTCCACCCCTCGATCACATCTTTTTCGGGAACCCACGCTCTTGTCGTCGCTCCAAGACTGGCTAGAATCTCCGATATCTCGTCCTTCTGCCTATCGTCACAGAAAACACACATCACACACTCTTTCATATCAAATTCCTTAAGTGGCATTCGATCGTACTTGATACAAGGGATAATCCACCGCTCAACAAGTCCATCGAGTTTTTCAGCCAGCTTCTCAAGATTCTCCTTTTCATCCAATACGATCAGCTTGCCCCAGTGCTCCAGATACTCTTTGTTTGTCAACCGCTTCCCCTTGTACCTTATGTATGCGCCAGGGTCATTACCGTAGTAGGTCACATGGGAAAACAACATCACAAACTGAACCCCCGGATCATCCAGAATCATCTCGCTCACCTCCTGTATTGTAGAGTCTCGATCAGGACTAGATGCCTTGCAGATCTCCGCCTGCTCTCGGCTTCAGCGACGAACAATCGGGACATTTAGGATTACGCTTAAGCTTGACCTCTCTGAACCTTAAGTCGTTACCATCAAAGACCAATAACCTGTTAGTCAACAGTTCTCCGATTCCGGTGATATACTTTACCGCCTCCGTGGCCTGGAGGCAACCCACGACCCCTGGGATAACCCCCAAAACGGGGATGGTTACTGGAGGTGGAGGCTCAGGGAAGATGCACTTCAGGCAAGCTGTTTGCCCCGGGACTATCGTGGTCGCCATTCCTTCCATCCCGTAAACACCACCATGAATGAAAGGGATGCCTCTCTCCAGGGCAGCCCTATTCAACAAATACCTGGTCTGATAATTGTCCACGGCATCCATGATTAAATCGCAGCCGGCTGTAAGTTCCGGAATATTGTCTTGAGTTATTGTCTCAACTACAGCATCCACATTGATACAGGGATTTGCCTCCCGAAGCTTCTCTGCTGCAGACTGGGTTTTCATCCTGCCTATATCCCTGGTCCAATGAAGGACCTGTCGATTTAGGTTGCTCAGTTCCACCACGTCCCCATCAACAATTCGTAGACACCCCACACCAGCTATTCCCAAATAGGTAGATATCGCTGTCCCCAGCGCCCCAACCCCAGCAATAAGCACCTTGGCCTTCTTGAGCTTCTCCTGCCCTTCTACACCGAAGCCAGGAATCCTTATCTGCCTATCGTACCTCTCCTTCTCTTCTTCAGTAAGCATTCGCCTAACACGAACTCCGATAGCTATGACCCTTCAAAGATAACAAAGCGAAACCTTGACAAAGACGGGATCTCGATCGTCCTTCTTTTACTATATATATTGGGTAGGGGCCAAAAGGGGTGCAACTGTAGAACAAGCGAGCAAAGCATACCCGGCGCTCGTCTACACTCGCTCAAGCGCCAGCAAAAGCGGGTAAAATATTCACCTCGTCACCGTCTTTTAGCGGGGTAGCCAGCCCTTGAAGAGAGCGCATATTATCACCATTGACGTAGATATCAACATAACGGTGTAGCTCGCCCTGATCCTTATACAACCGCTCCTTCAAGCCGGGGAATTGAATCTCTAATTCGTCAAGACAGCCAGCGATATCTCTGGCTACTACCTCCGTCTCCACCTTACCCTCACCAGCCTGGCGCAGAGAACCGGATACCCATACTTTTACGCCCACAGCTTATTCTCTAGCGTTTCTTTACCAGTTTTCTCTTGAGCAAAGCTCCCACTGCGTGAGGGAGTTTCTCCGCGGAGGAACCTAACATCTCAAAGCTATCCCCATACGGACTGAAGGACCTCCCTGCTTGGCCGACACCGAGGGTTACCAAATCGACCCCTCGTAGTTGGCAGTAGTTCAAAGCATGTTCAATAGGAAGACCAACATTCTTAAGCCCATCGGTGATGTGTATGATAAGATTCTGACCCTCGGAAGGAATCCTTAATGCTGCAGCTATTATTGCCTGTCCCGACGGCGTGTCACCCTCAGGCTCGATAGTGAACAGCCTATTACTATGGAAGAGATTCTTAATTTGACAGGTATCCATCGCCTCCCTATAGCCCAGTATCTCCAGCCTTATGTTTTCCCCTCTCAGGGATGCCGCAAGTGCACTATAAATGCCTTTTATCTGATCCCAGAACCAACCTACTGAACCAGAAGCATCGATAAGAACAATGATATTCCAGACGTAGTTCTCCCTATGATACTCCTTCTGTCTGAAGATCCTGCCGGTAGTGGGGGCTCTATGGAGCCTTCTAGGATCCAATTTCCCGGCGTCCAACCCGCGGTTTATCCGCAAGGTTTCCTCAAGCCAGAGACGAAATATTTCAGTTAGGCTCCGAACGACGTCCAGATTGGGGTCTTTTTCAAGGGGTTCTAGAGCATTCTCGAAGATTGCAGGAAAAAGGTATTGCGCCTCATCAGCCGCGTCCACAGCTTTCAAGGCAGCCTTAATAGCTTCTGTGACCTCCACAGCTTCGCTGGCGACAGCCTGCTGTATTGCCTCAGCAAGCTCCATAGAGATTCTAGATTCATCCCCTTCTGAAGAACCGGCCAAAGTCTTAGGCTCCGTTAGCTCCCCTGCAGCCTCTGCCGCCTTCATCTTAGCTTCCCAATCTGAAAAATGCTTCTCTAACGCTTCCCACAGTTCCCGGTAACACAGAGCCCTGCCTATCGCATCAGTGTTCACGATCTCTGGCGTTTTCCTGAGAAGCATTTGCAGAGCCTCCCTGTAGTCCTCAGGCATGCTCAGCATGGTGCCAAGCACCTGCAGCATCGGCATCTTCCTACCGCTACAGAGAGACTCAACTAGTGCCTCACATTCCGCTGTCTCCAGGCACTCACCGGAAAGCTGCAATATGTCTTCCATATCCTGCGAACTCATCTGGGCGAAAACCTCGTCCAGCACCAGATATGTCCAGATTCCAAACAATCCTTCTGGATTAGCCAGACCAGCGGTATAATCTTCCTCGTAATTCTTCTTCCACCAAGCTCGTGACTTCTGGACATATTTCCCCGGGACTCCTCTTCTGATAGCAGTGCCATCGACATGTATATCCTCACCTGCCTCAAAAAGCTTACCAAGGAGGGTTTTTTCCTCCATTCCAAGGAACGTATGAGACAAATAACCCCAGGCGTGCTCGCTATCCTCCAGGTAATGCAATGCCTCATGCACATTCAATCCCACCAGCACATCCATCTTCTCGCTTGGAATTGGATAGTCTCCCTTGGCTAAGACGGCTGGCAACTCTATCTTTTTGCTAGCGTTACAAGGCATCCCCGCCCACACAACTTCAGCATCCACATCCATTACTGTAACTATTTTGCGCAGAGCCCGCAGAGCGTTCGCCAGCTCTACGTAATCAATTACAGACTTGTTCACCCTCCAGTATTCAGAATAGCTCATATTCCTCACCATCTGCTTCGGTTTCACCGATTCCAAAATGAAGGGCTACCAGGCAGGACTCCAATGCGTCCTTGCTAATGTGTAAAGTGAAGGTAAAAGCCTCCTTTAAACTAGCCCCCGTATTTACCAGTTCACCTACCATTAAACTATGTCGGGTAGATATCGCCAGGGGGTTCCGAGGGTCATGCCGTAAGCGATGTATAACCCTAATAATCTTATCTGCATCCTCCTCAGAGACGCCGGTTTTTAAAACTATCACCTCTTGCTCAGTCGCCGGAGGCAAATAATCCAGCCGAATGGTATAGAACCTATCCCTTAGAGCAGCGTCTAGAACCTCAGTTCCAGTGAACTGCGGCCCCTCATTGAGGCTAGCAAAGAAGATAACCTCCTCTGCCACCTCAGCCAGCCCTAGCTCGTCCACCCAGATACTCCTATCTTCTCCAAGGACAGAGAAAAGTTCATTTAGGGCTTTGGGGTGTTCAGGGCGGTTGATCTCCTCCAGGTGTACCGCACATCTGGGTGTGCAGATAGCCTGAGGGAAGAGGAACTCCTGATAGTAGGTGTCTCCCTCTCTAAGCCTCTGTTGTCCAAACAGTTGCCCCGGCTCAGTGAGAAGCCCAACCTGAAAGATAGTCAACGGGCGGTTATAACGAGCGGCAAATTGTCTAACCAAGCTTGATTTGCCACATCCTTGTTTTCCAGCAACCAGAACATTGACCGGGTGCTTCCTGCTTAGTTCATCCATTCTTTGGAGATTTACAATAACGCTCCGGGGCATGAAGAAATAAGGGTCAGACTCAGGAACCTTTAGCTGCTTTTTGTACTCTGCCGTCATATTCTAACTCCAATCTAGGTTTATACCAGCATTGAGGATCAGGCGCCATAATATCACCAGTCAGACTATAGGCCATCCTTCTACAGCCTCCACATACAAATCTTAATTCGCACCTGCCGCACTTGCCTTTTAGTTTGTCCCTATCCCTTAACAGGTTAGCCAGTTCAGAAGTGCGCCATATCTTGCTCAGCTTTTCCTGCCTTAGGTCACCTATTTCCAACTCAGGAGTTACTATATCCCCAATCACCACCTTACCCGATGCGTTTATGATATACTGCCAGATGCCACTAATGCATCCAGCGGGGGTATCGGTAAAATCACCTATCCTATACGGATCCGCAGCTACCTTCAGAGCATAGCAATCCTCACAGATCTGGTAGCGGTCCTCAAACTGAATTCTGGTCCATCCATATACATTCTGTTGCTCAACCATATACCTTTGCCAGTCCCTGACCTGCTCTCTAGTCAACATCAAGTCCCTTTTCTCTTTCCACCTCCCTCCAGAGAAAAGCTGTACCATGCAGATATCAACACCTAAATCCATGGCCATCTTTATCATCTGGGGGATTTCATCGTAATTCATTTGAGAGATAGTGGCGATCCATATCACGCTCTTAATACCGGCATCAACACAGTTCTTCAGTGCCTGGATGCACTTGTCAAAGGTCCCTTCCCCTCTGTTCCAATCATGGCTCTCTTTCAACCCATCGACACTTACCTTTACTTGGGAAACGCCCGCATCTGCCAATCCCCTCACATACTTACGGTCAAGCCATTGACCATGCGTGTTGAGAGCAACAAACATATTTTTGTATCTGGCTGCATAGTGCATTACCTCCAGGAGGTCCTTTCTTAACGTTGGCTCTCCTCCTCCGAACACGATGGCTTGTGTACCAGCTTCGGCAATGTTATCCAGGAGGGCATAAATCTCCTGAGTCGTCAACTCATCTTCCCAAGGCTCGCTGGAATCAGCAAAACAGAATTTGCAGTGCAGGTCGCACTCTTCGGTAATGCTATACCAACACATCAGGGGTTTGGCATCCCTGACCATTTTCCTGAATTTTTCTCTGGTGATATTCAAAAAATCTTGGGGTGCAAGTCCACCTATCATCCCGTACTTCAACCTCAAATATCATATGAATATGAAGAGGATAGCAAAAACCTGTGGGAAAGTACTTGTTCTTGCAGGCATTTATGTAATATACTTCACCATACCATCATATTATGAAAAGTCTGCAAAGTCAATAACCACCTAAGGCCACACTGTCTATACTTTTATCATTATGCGGTTTATACTACTTCGCACAAAACCCCCAAGGGATCCGCCGTTCCGCTTGGGACAAATGCCAGCATAGCAGCTAGACAAAAGGGGAGTTTGATATAATAGGGAAAAGCATTACGAAAGGGGTGCAATATGACTCTAGTGGTAGCACTACAGGCAAGTGATGGCATCGTGCTCGCCGGCGATAACAGGGGCACCTTTGGCGACCCTCGCGGTTTCATGGCTGTAAGCGATGTGCGTAAGAAGATATTTGGGTTAAGCCATTATTGCGGTGTCGGGATCGCAGGCCCCCCTGACATTGCCTCTAACCTCCTCAAAAACATGGAGCAGCAATTGAAATCCAAGAACCTGGTCTTCGCCGATGATGTCACCCTTTTTCTACGAGACAGCTTTCGGGCTCAGTATAATGACTGGTTTCAGCAGTTCAAGATACAGGAGCGGCCGCTGATGGGGGTTGTTATAGCCGGCTATGAGAAGTCATTTAGTGGTGACGAATTAGTGCCTAGGATATATACCATCAGCAGCGAACAGGATTACGCCACTATGCTGTGTGACCAAGGCTTCTGCCTACTGGGACTCCCACTATTTCCTACATATCTGGTGAACCGGTTGTACGATATGACAGCAACAAAAGAACATGTGATTTCGCTGGCTGAACACATAATTTCAGAGACTGGAACGCAAGACCCCAAGGTTGGTGGCCCCATAGGTATCGCTCTGATTACAGCGGACCACGGATATGTAGAGTTAGATGAAAGCGATATAGCTGACGTCCATCAAGAAAATGAAGAACAGTTGCGCAAATTCAGAGAACACTTCACCGGGAGATAAGCAAGGGTAATTAGCAGGCCATCCACTGGTCCTTGAATAGAATCTCGTTGCATTGGATTTCCTCCACACTGCCATCGGGAATTGGCGAAGGCATAATCAACCTCTTTGATATTGCATCCCTGCACGCTGAAACGGTCAGTCCAGCCTCCAATCTTGACCCACGTTGCTATGCCCATTAAGATAACAATGCCTGAGGTGTCATATGTTCGAGGTTTTATCAGAAAAATTTGGGAATATTTTCAAAAGGCTGGGGAATAAGGGAAGGCTCACTGAGAAGGATGTCGACGAGGCGCTGAGGGAGGTGAGGCTAGCACTTCTTGAGGCCGATGTTAACTTCAAAGTGGTAAAGGATTTTATCGGTAGGGTTCGAGAGCGTTCCCTGGATATCCAAGTGCTGGACAGTTTAACCCCCGCGCAGCATGTGTTCAAGATTGTCAATGAAGAGCTTATTGCCATTTTAGGTGGCAGTCCCAGCCATCTAGTCGTGTCAAACCATCCCCCGACAGTAGTGATGCTTGTTGGACTTCACGGCTCAGGGAAGACAACCACCGCGGCAAAGCTAGCTCAACATCTGAAAAGTTCGGGGCAGCGCCCGTTGCTCGTTGCTGCAGACCATCGCCGACCCGCCGCCATCGAGCAGCTAATCATCCTTGGCAAGCAGCTTGAAATCCCAGTCTACAGCGAAAACACCTCGGAAAAGCCAGCTTCAGTCTGCTCCCATGCTCTGAAGCATGCCAGAAAGCTAGTTTCCACCTGGGTTATTGCCGACACTGGGGGGCGTCTACACATCGATGAGGCGATGATGCGAGAGGCAGCAGAGATAAAAAGAGAGCTTAAGCCCAATGAGGTGCTCGTGGTGGTGGATGCAATGACGGGGCAGGACGCAGTACGCGCCGCTGAGGAGTTTCACGCTAAGGTGGGACTCACCGGGCTGATCCTCACTAAGATGGATGGCGATGCCCGTGGTGGTGCCGCCCTCTCTATTACATCGGTTAGCGGCGTGCCTATCAAGTTTATTGGAACCGGCGAGAAGACAGACGCACTTGAAACCTTTTTCCCCGACCGTCTGGCATCACGCATCCTGGGAATGGGAGATATGCTCACCTTCATCGAGAAAGCAGAGAAGACAATAGAGGTGGCTGAGGCAATAAGGCTAGAGAAGAAAGTGCGCCATGCCACCCTTGACCTTGAGGATTTTCTGGGACAACTAAAGCAAATGCAGAAGATGGGTCCTTTAAGTCAACTGGTGGAGATGCTCCCCGGTCTCTCTTCTATCGCCCGCCGCACTTCGGTAGAGATAGATGACAAGAAGCTAATAAAGGTCGAAGCCATCATCCTCTCTATGACCCCTCAGGAGCGTCGCAATCCGAATATCATCGATGGGAGCAGAAGACGTCGCATCGCCCGAGGCAGTGGAACGACACCGCAAGAAATCAATCAACTCTTAAACCAGTTCCGCCAAGCACAAAAGCTAATGAAGCAGGTGGCCCGGGGCAAAGGCCTGCCATCCATACTTCGCTAGGGGGATTCCTTTACTTCTCCGCTGATAATCATCCACCCATTTCCGATTACGATTCGCGTTAGCTTGATAGGAAGACTCTGCAATCGCTCATCCGCCCCATCCATAAGCGCAGCTATCACGTTATCCGTCAATGTTTTAGGAATGGGAAGCCTACCGAGGTAGAATTGCTCAATCGTTATGTTAGGTTTTCCGTCTTGGACCCCTATTTGGGCTTCAACGGCCGCCTGTACGTCGATAACCAAATCGACTATCGCTGAACACTTCACTACACCCTCATCGAAGTGGACCCGGATATCTCTCATCCGCATAGGAAGCTGCCCACCAATAGCAAGCTCATTTAGCCTGGAGTTCACTTCCTCCTCAATGAGGACCAGAGTCATGCTATCCCCGATGGAGGCTTCATTTATCTGCTGCTGAAGCTCTTCGATGCTGTCATCCAGATTCCTCGCTTCATCCCAGTTCCACTGCTTTGGTGTTGTTGACCATGCCACTGGCGCTGGACCAGTTAGGAGGTAGCCAACGACACCAGTGACTATCAGCAGCAAGGAAAAGATAGAGCCTAAAGCGAGGAAAGCGGTTCTTAATGTGTTCAATTGTTACCCTATTCGAGGTAATCCTTGAGCCTCTTAGCGCGACTGGGGTGACGCAGCTTCCTCAACGCCTTGGCCTCGATTTGACGGATGCGCTCTCTGGTGACCCCAAACTCCCTGCCTACCTCCTCCAATGTGCGGGCCCGCCCATCCTCAAGGCCGAACCTCAATTGAAGCACCCGTTGCTCCCGTGGATTGAGGGTAGAGAGTACCTCTTCGATCTGTTCCCTAAGAAGCTGATGTAAAGCCACATCAGGAGGCGGCAAAGCGGTACGATCCTCGATGAAGTCGCTAAGATGGCTGTCCTCCTCCTCACCTATGGGGGTCTCCAGCGATACCGGCTCTTGAGATACCTTCATGATCTCCCTCACCTTCGCTGGTGTGACCTCCATTCCCCTACTAATCTCGTCGCTGGTCGGCTCTCTTCCGTACTCTTGAACTAAGCGACGGCTGGTGCGGTGCAACCTATTGATAGTCTCCACCATGTGAACCGGAATGCGGATGGTGCGCGCTTGGTCTGCAATAGACCTAGTAATCGCCTGTCTAATCCACCAAGTAGCGTAAGTGCTGAATTTGTAACCCCTTCGATGATCAAACTTCTCCACCGCTTTGATCAGCCCAATATTGCCCTCTTCAATAAGGTCAAGAAGCGGCATCCCCTGCCCTATATACTTCTTAGCAACACTAACCACCAAACGGAGGTTAGCCTCGACAAGATGCCTTTCTGCCTTGCTACTTTCTTCCCCGATCATCTCCAAATATGCTTTGAATTCCTTCTCTCGGTCTTTGAGGAAGGTGATGAAGTCGGGCTCCGATAGAAGTGCGCTTACCCAAATGACGGATTTGCCATCAATAGCCTCCATAATCCCCGGCGCCAATAGGGCACTATTCAATGAGAGGTTCACCAATGCCTTTTCTACATCCGGTACACGATGCCCAGTTCTCTCTACAATAGCCGTTACCAATCGCTGGTCGAGCGGTCCGTCAACAGCAGCACGGAACCTTGGGTCGGAAATCCTCTCCCTCACACTTGCTTCGGGAAGCAGTCCAACCTCATCCGCCACCATATCAATAAGGGATGAGAACTGGCATATCTGTTCCAGCATGCAGACCATGATATCAGCCGCTGTGGGTTGGGCGCCCGGTCTGGCAAACAAATCATCCCTGATCTTGGTGATATGTCTCTCCCGCTCCATCTTGCTCGCCAATACTTTCTCCTCACTGGCGTTGAGGAGAGATATCCTGCCAATCTCACGAAGGTACATGCGTACCGGATCATCGATGATATCCTGTTCCACCTCATGTTCAATCTCGGGCTTTGCCTCTTCCGTTTCCTTAAATACATCAACCTTCTGCCCCAAGTCGGCAAGCTTCACATGTTCCAATTCTTCGGCCACAATATCGTCACCAAGGAAAACGGCATCAACACCCTTTAGCGGTTCCTGTTCATGCTCCGCCTCAAAGCCAGAGACATCCTCCGAATCTTCATCTCCATCATCTGACGGATGATGCTCTCTCTCCTTTTCGTTTCCTCCCAACGTCATTGCTATGCTCCTTTTCGCGCGTTTTTTCCTTCCAAAAGAAGGTTTCTTAGCTCGATATTTGGTTCTAATGCCTTTTGAAGCAGTGCTTGAACCTCTTCTTCGTTGCCCTGAGACTGCGCCTCTGAAAAGAGTGTTTCCTCTAGCGTCTTCAACCTCCTCAGCCTTTGCTCACCCAGGCGGCGAGTGCAATCTGAAAATGCGGTTTCAAGTTCCCTATTGTTTGCCGGCGGTAACGCCCTTCCCATTAAGAGGTCTAGATGCTCCCACAGGCTGACATCGAGGCTCTGGCGCAGCGATTCCTCATCGGGGGAGTCAAGCAAGGCGATGAAGAGTTCACGATTTTCCGTGCCCTCAAAACAATCGGGCGGCAACTCCTTGCCTCTATGTCTAAGCTCTGGGTGCTGCAGCAAGAGCGAGAGGTAACGTTCCTCCAGAGGATGACGAATGGTTTGCGCTGAGGGCAACGATACTTTTCTCGTTGCCCTTTCCCGCATAGTCGGCCGCAGCTGGGCTGCCCTCCAGGACAGGGTCTTCTCGCCCACCCCCAACAGATGAGCGAGCTTGTTCAAGTATAGTTCCCGCTCCACGCTGTCAGCTATCTCTGAAATGAGAGGCAGAAGCTGCTCCGCAGCATCCGCTTTGCCCTCATCTTTACCCAAATCTAGCTTCGATGTAACCGCCTCAAAGAAGTAGTCCATTAACGATGTGGCGCCATCAACCATTATTTGCCAATGCTGGGGGTTCTCCCTAATCACCTCATCGGGGTCCTTGCCTCTAGGCAGATGAATGATCTTTAAACTTCCCCGAAGCTTGGAGATGCCTCCCATTAAGTCCCTCTCTGAGGCGGAGATGCGCTCGCTGAAGGCCTGCCGAGCAACCTGCAAACCCCGAAGCGTCGCCTCATCACCTGCGGCATCGGCATCAAGGGCCAAGACCAGGTTCTTGGTTAGCCTCTTAATAATGCCCATCTGTTTTTCGGTCAGGGATGTTCCCATAGAAGCCACGACATTAGCCATACCGTACTGATGGGCGATGAGAACATCCATGTAGCCCTCGACAACAATTGCCAAGCCCTGCTCTCTGATCGCTCCCCGCGCTCGGTCTATCCCATAGAGTATGCCACTTTTATCGAAGACCGCCGTCTGAGGGGAATTGAGATACTTGGGGGTGGAGCCATCGAGAGCGAGAGCGCGGGCGCCAAATCCAGCAACACTCCCCTTCCCATTCCTTATCGGGATCATCAGGCGATTTCGAAACATGTCATAGGACGCCTCACCATCCTTTTCGACGACCAAGCCTGCCGCCATCAACTCATCCCCTTTATAGCCTCGGCTTATTAGGTGCTGACGCAATGCATCCCAGCTATCGGGACTGAAGCCAAGCTCGAAGCTATCTATGGTCTCTTTCGAGATACCCCGCTCACTTAAATAGCGCCTCGCTAACTCGGCAGGTTTGGCATTCAGAAGAAGGTAATGGTAATACCGAGCAGCAGCCTCGTTCACTTGGTAAAGCCTTTCCGCCTCTCTGTCCTCAGCCCGCTCTTTTTGCCTTGTGACCAGGGTTACTCCTGCTCTATTCGCCAAAAGCCCCAGTGCCTCACTGAAGTTAATGCTCTCCTTCTTCATCATAAAGGAAAAGATATCCCCCCCCATTCCACAGCTTCCAAAGCAGTGCCAGCTCTGGCGTTCGGGAAAAATGAAAAAGGAGGCGGTCTTCTCGGTATGAAAAGGACATAATGCCTTAAAGTTACGACCTGCTTTCTGAAGCGTAACATAATCCGAAACAACATCGACAATGTCGAGCCTTTGTTTTATCTCATCGATGACGCTCATCTCAAAAATCTGCCCCCTTTGCAACCTTTCCCGCCATCCTCAGGGCATAATTATCGGTCATTCCGGCGATATAGTCCACAGCCTTCCGCTCCGCGCTGTCGCTGCGCCTCGAGTACTCTTCGGGCAGTCTTTCCTCATTCTCCACAAAATACTCGTAGAGAACGCGAACCACCTCCCGAGCGCGCTCCGACTGATCGCCAGCCACTTTGTATACCCTTTCGAATAGAAACTGGCGAAGTATTTCTGCCGCCTCAAGCACTTCAGGACTCATACTGATGACAGGCGCCCTACCATGATCTGCCCCTGTAGCAGCCCAGGAGTAGTCGATCACATCAGAGACTAGAGTGTTGATCCTTTCAGAATGTGAACGCCCCAAAACAGCCACCGCCTGACGGGGAAGGTCACCATCCGAGATGATGCCCGCCCTCACCGCATCGCCGATATCGTGATTGACGTAGGCGATGATATCAGCGATCTTGCAAACCTGACCCTCCAGGGTTTCCACTTCCCCCCAATCCTCCCCCAAAATATCAACCCCTGTCTTAGCATGCTTGAGGATGCCATCCCTGACTTCCCAGGTTAAGTTCAGCCCCTGTCCATCCTTTTCCAGAATATCGACCACCCTTAGGCTCTGCTCATTATGCCTGAACCCTCCGGGGTACAGGCTATTCAAAACCTCCTCGCCCACATGTCCAAACGGTGTATGACCCAGATCATGGCCAAGGGAGATGGCCTCATCGAGGTCTTCGTTCAAGTTTAAGGCTCGCGCTATAGAGCGGGCGATCTGAGAAACCTCCAGGGTATGGGTCAGCCGTGTCACATAGTGATCACCCAGTGGGGCGATGAAAACCTGGGTTTTGTGCTTTAGTCTGCGGAATGACTTAGAATGGATGATACGGTCACGATCTCTCTGAAAAGCAGTGCGCATCGGGCAGGGCTCTTCAAGCTTCAGCCTACCCCGCGAGAGCCTACTCTTCATAGCATACGGTGAAAGGCTCTCCTCCCTTTCCTCAATTCGCTGACGTATATCATCGTGAACCATGAAAAACTAGCTCGTTGCGCGAGCCAATTGCCTCCACAGAGACGGACTACTAAGCCTCCCTTCGGCTTTAGCGATTATCTCTCTCGTATGTTCGATGGCATCGGGGCTTACTGAGACCGAGGTGATTCCCAATTCTACGAGCATCTCGGTAAGCTCTGGGTAGACCGATGGTGCCTGTCCGCATATGGAGACAGTAATCCCCCTCCTGATCGAGGTTCTAACCGCCTTCCCTAAAGCCACGAGCACCGCCTCATCTCGCTCATCGAATTCCTCTGCCAGCTTTGGACTGTCTCGATCTATTCCCAAGATAAGCTGGGTCAGGTCATTGGAGCCGATGGAGATACCATCGATACCCACGTTGATGAAATCGTCGAGGAGCAAGATGTTGGATGGCACCTCAACCATCATCCAAAGCTTGAAATCTCTGGAGGAGCGCAGCCCCTCGTCCTTCAATATCCTCACTAGCCTAGCAAGATCACCCACCCTTCTCACGAAGGGGATCATCACCCAGAGATTCTTATAGTTCTCCCTAACCCGCTTTATCACTTCGATCTCCAGATTGAAGACATCGGGTTCCACTACATATCGGGAGCATCCCCGATAGCCAAGCATCGGGTTCTCCTCAACTTCCTCGTAATACTCACCCCCTATAAGATTTCTGTACTCGTTGGTCTTGAAGTCTGTAGTTCGATAAATCACAGGGCGGGGGTTAAAGGCTTTGGCAAAGGTAGCAACGCCCTGAGCAAGCCTCTCCACGAACTCCTGCCCCCGCCCTTGGGCAATCATATAGCGAGGGTGTTCGCCTATCTGAGCGATCATGAACTCGGCGCGAAGCAGCCCCACCCCATCCACATCCCTGCTTGCTACCCTTTCGGCGAGATCGGGATCGGCAAGATTCACGTAAAGCCTGGTTGTCGTTCTTATGCGCGCCCTGGGTAAGACCAAGGGGATGTAAGGCTCCTCCTTGATGATCCGACCATCATATACCTTCCCCTCAGCGCCATCGACAGTGACCACTTGCCCTGGTTTTAGAAAGTGTGTGGCAGTCCCCGTTCCCACCACGCAGGGTATACCCAACTCTCTACTTACAATGGCGGCATGGCATGTTCGCCCCCCGCGATCGGTTACAATCGCCACCGCCCGCTTCATTGCCGGCACAAAGTCGGGGGTAGTCATCTCAGCCACCAGCACATCGCCCGCCAACACCCTATCGATCTCAGAGGATTGACGGATTATCTTAGTTGGTCCAGAAGCACTACCCGGGCTGGCCGGGGAGCCGGTAAGCAATAAGGCTTTCTCCGCTGCTTCTGATATCTCTTTGGGTTTCTCAAGCTCCTTTATCGTCGTTACGGGACGGGCTTGCACTATATATAGCGCCCCCCCCTCTTGAGCCCATTCAATGTCCTGAGGGAAATCGTAGAGCGCCTCAATCCTCTTGCCAAGCTGAACAAGCGCAATAATATATTCATCGGTAAGTTTCTGCTTCCTTTGTTCCCGCTTCTTTATGGGCACTTTCACATTCGCTTCTTCAAGGTTTTTGCCTTTCGCATTGCGCACCAGCTTCCATTCCTGCCTGGCAATCGTCTTTTCTATTACCTCCACCCTGTCCTTGTCTACCATATAAAGGTCGGGGGTGACCTCGCCGGAAACGATAGCCTCCCCCAAGCCATAAACCGCCTCAATAACCACCTTACTGTGGTCGTTAGTAACCGGCTCCAATGTAAAAAGGATACCCGAAGTCTCCGACTGCACCATCCTCTGCACTGGCACCGCAATGCCAATCTTGAGGTGGTCCAAACCCCGATTAGCCCTGTAGAAGATGGCCCGCGGCTCAAAAAGCGACGCCCAGCACTGTTGCACCGCGGTAATGACCTCCTTCTCCCCCTCCACATTAAGGAAGGTACGCTGCTGCCCTGCAAAGGATGCTTCGGGCAGATCCTCAGCGGTGGCTGAGGAGCGCACCGCCACCAGTCCACCGCCCAACTTCTGGTAGGCTTGTGCTATCTCATCAGCAATTTCCTGAGGCATCTCAGCGGCATTAATCGATCTCTTTATGTTTGAAGCAATTTCTTGAAGCTTGCTGCTATCATCGGGATCCAAAGGCGAAAGGAGAGAGCGAATTTCGTCAGCAAGCTTCGATCGTTCGAGGAAATAATAATAGCTATGCGCGGTAACGATAAAGCCCGGCGGCACTGGAATTCCAGCTTTGGTCAATTCGCCGAGGTTTGCCCCCTTACCACCGACCAGAGGGATATCGTTCTTGCCCACATCTTCAAACCAGACAACCTTGCGATCTTTACGCATGGAACCAACCCATTTTTTTCATTAACGACCTCACTTTCCGCTCCTAATTAAACAAACATTATATCACATAGAGGCCCCTTTTTGAACATCTGAATGTGCGGTGTCCAAGACATACTATACAGTTTTTAAACTACGGGTATACTGAGTACATCAGGAAGACGCTGGAACTTCTTGAAATCGATGTTAATAATCTGGAGATAGAGAAGCATGAAACATGGACTCCGTACCCCTCTTC
>JAUWRG010000083.1 GCA_030610655.1 Dehalococcoidia bacterium | reverse complement strand
GCTCAGTATAAGTCCAAGTGACAGGGTAATAATCCTCAACGTCCTCCTCATAATCCCCACCTCGGCATCCAGTCCCAACCCCTCCGCCCTCGCCCTCACATAGCTCACCATTAGTGAGCCTACTATAGTGGCAAAGATGAGGATCACCTGCGTAGTGGCCTGCTCCATGGCATAGAACCAAAAAAGCCCAAAAAGCAGCACCGCCTCAGAATAACGGTCTATGCTGGAGTCCAACAGGGCACCAAATCTTGTGGCCTTTCCCATGGCCCTGGCCATCGCCCCATCGATGAAATCGGAGCAACTGACAATGAGCACCAAGAAGCCGCCGATAAAGAAGTGCCCTTCAGACAAGACCCAGGCTACAACGATGATCAGCAGAAAGCCAAATATGGTTACAGCATTAGGAGGGATTCGCGTTTTGGCCAATATCCGACCTAAAGGATCAGCAAGGTGGTGCGCTCTGTCGCTGATTTCAGAAGGTCGAAGAATATCTTTCCACGTAATAGTCAGCCTCCTCCGTACCGTAGTTCGTTAGACCTGTTCCATCGCTTAGGCGCTATGCCTAGCGATCAAGCTACCATAGTAGTCCATTACCCTTTGGGCAATGTTCTGCCAACTGTATTTCTCTGCGTTCAGCCTTCCTCTAGCGCCCATCTCCTGGCGTAAGGATTCATCACCAAGTACCGTAATAAGGGCGCTAGCAATAGCGTTTTCATCCTTGGGTGGCACCAGTAGCCCCTCGACCCCGTGGCTCATTACGCTAACATAGCCTTCGTTCGCTGAAGCAACGATAGGCCTTGACGCAGCCATAGCCTCCAAAAGAACGATACCAAAGCTCTCTTCCCCGGTGGCCGGAGCACAGAAAACGTCAGCCGTCTTGTAATATCTGGCTAGGTCTTCATAGGATACATAGCCGATGAAGACCACGTCCTCCAGGTTCATTTTCTTCACCAGCCCTTCATATTCTCGCCGCTCCCCAGGTCCTACCACAATGAGCCGGGTGTTGGGCAACTCTCCCTTTAACTCCTTATAGGCACCCAAGAGATACTTCAGGCCTTTACGTTTCTCCAGTCGACCCACGAACAAGATATTCAGTTTCCCGTCGCAGAATTCCTCGATAGGGGGGACATCAGCGGAGAAGTGCTCCAGGTCAATGCCATTGGGGATTATCTCATACTCGCCGGGGAAGTGCTTGCCTATGAACTCCATTGCAGGCTTGGAAACAGCGATCTTGCCATCGAGCCGCCTAAACCACCTGATGGCAAATGGCCTAGCGATTTGGTATCCCCTTGGCACACGGTGACAGGCATGAAAGGTACCCACATTGATGGACTGCGATACGCCCAGTGCGATGAAGGGCAGGGTAGAGCCCAGCGGCTCGTGGAGGTGGACGATATCAAATCTTTCCCTTTCAAGTATGGCCCTCACCGAGGAGGACAGGAGTGGCGATAGGGTGACCCTGGCGATAGAGCCAGCGGACGGCACGGGGACAGGCTTACCCAACGCAATGAGATCCTTGTGCTCCAGAAAAGCCTCACTATGAGAGCAAGGAGCAATGATCCTTACACAATGCCCCATCTTGATGAATTGTTCATAAAGCTGGGATATGTGACCGACCACTCCACCAGGGGAGGCGAAATCATATGGGGAAACGAGGGCAATCTTCATAGGAAGTTTTCCCTGATGTTTCCTAGCATACTATGAAGAGAGAGTCCCTTGCTTTTGCGTTGCTGCCTTATTATCTGGAGAAACCCTATATCGCTAGTCTTCACCCGAATGCCATTGCGCGCCTGGGTCGTTCGCTCTAAAAGGCTTCTTTTCAGTTCCTCAGCGGTTCTGCCGGGGAACAGGGTGATGGCACCACCCACTGCAATCAGGAAATGGGCATCGCTGCCCCCTGTTTCAGCAAGCCCGTACTTCTTATTGAACTTCCTCGCCCTTTTATTTGAGATGCGCCCCACAATCGTGGCGTTAATCGTCTCCACACCATCAAGGTAGACATCTAGGTCACCATTGGCCATGACTCTCTCCAGGTTCTGCTTGCTAACGCTTTGAGTTAGCCAGCTCATGGGATGGGGCACGATACAAAGACCACCCTGCTTATGAATTGCTTCGATAGTGTTTTCCAAGGACTGGAGGTATGGGATAGGGCTCTCTATAAAAAGGGCGAGAAGATGTCCCTCGAGGGTGGTCACCTCCGTACCGATCACGACTTCGAAACGGTAGCCGCGTTTTGCCGCTAGCTCTCTGGCCTGGTAACTGCCCTTAATCTGGTTGTGATCGGTGATGGCAATGACATCGAGGTCAGTTTTCTCCTGTACAAACGTGATGATTTCGGGAATGTCTGCCATTCCATCGCTCACACTACTGTGAATATGGACGTCTGCCAGGCCATATTCGGTTTCTCTCAAGCTACGCCCTTTGTCAATTGTCTCCGGCAATGAACTCTTCCACCATCCTGCGCGCTTCGTCATCCGTGTGTTGGACAGGAGGAGATTTCATGAAATAGGCTGACGGCCCTACAAGTGCCCCGCTGGTACCACGGTCCATAGCCAGCTTGCAGCATCTGATGGCATCTACTACGACCCCCGCAGAATTGGGGCTGTCCCATACCTCAATCTTCGCCTCAATATTGAGGGGAACGTCACCGAAGGTTCGTCCCTCCATGCGGATGTAGCACCATTTTCGATCGCCAAGCCATGGGACGTAATCGCTGGGGCCAACGTGAATGTTATCCGGCTTCATTTTGTAATCCAGTTGCGAGGTTATCGCATCGGTTTTTGATATCTTCTTCGATTCTAACCTCTCACGCTCAAGCATATTGAGGAAGTCGGTATTGCCGCCGAAATTTAGTTGATATGTCCGCTCTAGTTTGACACCGCGCTCCCGGAAAAGGTTGGTTAGTACACGGTGGGTGATAGTAGCCCCAACCTGGCTCTTTATATCATCACCTACTATCGGCAGTCCCTTCTCTATGAACCTGTTCTGCCAGTATTTCTCCCGGGCAATGAAAACGGGGATGCAGTTGACAAAACCACAACCAGCGGTAAGCACCTGCTCGATATACCACTTCGTCGCTTCTTCGCTCCCAACAGGTAGATAGATTACCACCACATCGGTCTCGGTTTCTTTGAGGATGCTTACTATGTCATCTGTGGGGCCTGGGGCTTTGGTGATCACCTCGGACAGGTATTTGCCTAGTCCGTCGTGGGTCATACCGCGGGATACTTTCACCCCGATAGCTGGAACCTGGCAGAACTTGAAGGTGTTATTGGGCGGGGTATATATTGCTTCGCCCAGGTCCTTAGCCACTTTCTTGCGGTCGATATCAAATGCAGCAACGAACTTAATATCCCTAATATGATACCCGCCCAGGTTGACATGCATCAAACCTGGGATCAACTCATTTTCTGCTGCTTCGCCATAATAATGAACACCCTGCACCAGCGATGATGCACAGTTTCCCACACCAATAATGGCTACGTTTATATTGCCCAAATTTGTCTCCTGTTCTACAATAAGTCTACCATGTTAAGGAGGTGAATTATGGTCTATGACTTTCATACTCATTCCACCCTGAGCGATGGTGTCCTATCGCCAATTGAACTAATAAGGCGAGCACAGACAAGAGGTTACAAGGCTATCGCCATCACCGACCACGTCGGAGTTGGCTATCTGGAGCGGATAATTAAGGAAACCGCCGAGGACTGTGCTCTGGCCAAGGAGCACTGGGACATAATCGCCATCCCCGGTGTTGAACTTACCCATCTCCCTCCAGCGGCAATCTGCGAAGCGGCAAAGCGTGCCAAAGAATTTGGAGCATGGCTGGTTGTTGTTCACGGCGAGTCCATTATCGAGCCCGTAGAAAAGGGTACCAATTCCGCAGCACTTCGGTGCCCCTATGTTGATATTCTAGCGCACCCTGGCCTGCTTACCCTTGAAGAAGCCGAACTGGCAGCCACCAACAGCATTTTTCTCGAAATCAGCGCCAGAAAGGGACACTCGCTGACTAATGGCCACATCGCTCAATTGGCAAGGCTCACAGGAGCCAAACTCCTCCTCAACTCCGACGCACACAACCCCTCGGACCTACTCTCCCCCGACTTAGCCCGCCAAATCGCACAAGGCGCCGGTCTAAACGAGGAAGAGAGCGTTGAAGTTCTAACAATCAACGCTTGTGCCCTGCTAAAAAAACTACCCCTACTACAGCAAAACTGAACCTTATGTGGTAGTTTGGTCTCGCTCAAACGCTGTATCAATTAGCCCTTGCCGATTCGGAACACCTTTGTCCCGCAGGTAGGGCACACCCCTCGAATTGCCGGCCTGCCGTTTTTTAGAGTAACCTTCTCAGGATTCTTGATCTCCTTTTTCGCTCTACATTTGAAGCAGTAAGCTTCTGCCATTCGTATCACCTCCTTCCAAGCTAGTTGAATATAATTGCTTCGTACCTTAAATGTCAAGTCCTTCTGAGCCTAACGAAAATAGTGGTCAGGTTGGAGCACCTGCTCCAGCCACGCATGAACCGGATGTTCCAGGCTTGTCCTGATCTTATGTCACCTCTCCCTTGAGGGGAGAGGGCATGTCCTGAGTTTATCGAAGGGCTACCCTGTTTTGCTGGTTTTTAAGATACACCCTCTGCCCTACTACCTTAACTGCTTAGTTCCTACCGCCCCTCGCGATGACAATCTTGAGTTCCCTCTCCCTTGACGGGAGAGGGATAGGGTGAGGGTGGACGTCTCCCCCTCTAACTCTCTCCCACCAATGGACTGAGGATTTGCTCTGTTACTCACCCACATACTCTTGATTATATTGATAACTGCTTTGCAGTATCAGGCGAAATAGCCCAATGAATTGGGCAACTGCACTATAAGACAGTCTCCATCTATGATATAGTGCTCGCCCTCTGGGAGATTGATATGGAAGTGGGTTCTTCTTAGGCTTCCTGGTCAGGAGGGAAGCCACAGCACATCACCGCAGAGTCCAGGGGCGCGGGGGCGGCTGGAGAAAACGGCGAATTTCTGCTTCTCCTCGCCTAGAATGGCATCGTCACCGTGGCCGGGATAGACCAGCGTTTCGTCGGGGAGCACGAAGAGCTTCTCGGTGATGGAGTTGACGACCTGTTCGAAAGCAGCGGGATCCCTCGTCTTGCCCGGGCCGTTGGGGAAGAGCGTATCCCCAGAGAAGAGGTGTTTCCCCATAAGCAGGCACACACTGCCTGGTGTGTGGCCCGGGGTATGAAGCACCCTT
>JAUWRG010000026.1 GCA_030610655.1 Dehalococcoidia bacterium | reverse complement strand
GAAGGATGGCTGCCGTAGAAAGAAAGCTGGCTTGATTTGGCTTTCAGCATCAGATATACTCCTCAATAGATTTGCTGAGTAGATGATACCTCAGTCCAAAGGGTAACTCAAGGTTAAATCGCTGACTTTTTCAGCAGTCTCTATATACCACTTCTGATCTTCCCATCAAATCACCGAATTAACTTCCTTTAGCCATAAACCTGGCATGAATTTTCTTAATGTTATGTGCCAGGCAAACTGACATCTACAGGCAGAGTATACCACAAGCAGGCTGCATGTAATATAGTTCCTATAGACGATAAACAAGCGAGTATTTATAAATTTGCCTTCCTATTGCTCTCTTATTCCCGATATAAACTTCCTTATAAGAAATATTCGCAGTCAATATTCCCTTCGCCTGCCAAACTCCACTTCTAAGAGTAGCCTTTCTTAACTGGCTCCGCAGTAACTCCTTCGTCTGGGCAATAAGTGTTAACAGACATGATAGCTCCTTATCAAGTCTGCGAATTTTATCACCTAAAATGTAACCGAAGGGGGCATCGTTAAATCATATAAAAAGTAACCGAAAGGGGAGGTAAGATGTAGTCTGGTTATCGCCATGATAAAGAGACGAGGGGAGACTACATCATGATGGATATGCACTCAAGGAATGAATATCTTAAGGTATCGAAGATTCTTCGAATTGAGGGAGAGGTACTTAAAGGCCAGTATCAGGAAGGAGAAATCCCGGATACTTGATGAGTACTGCTCCAATACCGGTCAGGCAAGGAAGTATATCATCAGGAAGATACAACCGGGGGTAGATCTGAGGCCAAGGCGGCGGAAGAAAAGGCAGGAGACCTATGATGGTGAAGTCAAAGCTGCTCTGGCCCGGGTGTGGGAGATATTTGACTATCCCTGTGGGCAAAGGCTCAAACCGGTCCTTCTCCGAAGGACAAACGGAGGTAGAAAGATTAAGGAGGCTTGGGGAGCTATCCTTCTGAGAAGGACGAATGAAGTCGCCTTGAAATTGCGAGGGATTAGTTCGGCTACCATTCGGAGAATCTTCGATCGATAGGAAGCTAGCCCACCAGCGGGAGGCCTCGCACCTTTTAAGGTCAAGGGGTAGTCCTTCAGCTGAAGGATGGACCTGGTCGTCCATTGTGGCTCCTCTACCCTGGGGGAGTACATCAATCCTTCACCTGTGAAGGACCACCGAGGTCTCCTCTGGCTGGTGGGAGGGAGAGGCAATCGTGGGCAAATCTCAAGAGTACACCTTTCAAAGAATCTTCGATCCAAGCTCTAAAGAGGATAAGGGAAAGGGCTCCCTTTGAGTGTAAGGGGCTAGATTCGGATAGCGGCTCTGAATTCATCAATGACATCCTGTCCTTCTGCTGAAGGATTGCCGCCGGGAAAAGCTTGAATTCACCAGGGCACGACCTGGCAGGAAGAATGACAACGCCTATATGGAGCAGAAGAACTGGACCCATGTGAGGAAGGTGCTCGGCTACTTAAGATACGACACTCCAAAGGAACTCATGATTATCAACGACCTTTACCGGGACAAGCTGAGGCTATATAAGAATTTCTTCCAGCCGGTGATGAAACTGGTTAGCAAGGAGAGAATAGGTGGCAGGGTAAAGAGGAAGTATGATACCCCCAAGACGCCGTCCTTCAGCTGAAGGAGAGATTAGCGGAGTCAGGGCAAGTACCGGAGGAGACCAAAAGGCAGCTTGAGGCTGTCTACCTCAGTTTAAACCCAGCCGAGCTCAAGCGGAGCATCGATGCCAAATTAGATAAGCTCTATCAAATTTATGTCGAAGACTCTTTGAGAGGAGAAAAGGGGGTCACAGCAGGTTAATCCAATGAGGAAAGTGGTGACCCATATGGTTACATCTTTTATGTCGAAGACTCTTTGAGATGCAACAACCCCCAGTTGGGTTACCTACTTAAATGATTTGACACGGCGGGAAGCTCTAAGCCGACTGCGCGGCGTTGAAGGCTTAAGGCAATTGGTGTAGAATGGCTTCAACTTTGTAAAAAGGCGGCAAGAATGAAGGTGTCCAAGTGTAAAGGGATGGTCGATCTGCTTCCTCTTGACATGGCGAAGTTTCGGCACATAGAGCAGGTGTTTCGAGACTCCTGTTTAAAACGGGGCTACGGTGAGATAAGAACACCGACCCTCGAATATCTCCACCTTTTCACCGCAAGTGGGACGCTGACTCCAGGTATGCTTGGTAGAGTGTATTCCTTCCTCGACTGGGATGGCTGGAGCGGGGAGAGGGTAGTTCTAAGACCTGATGGTACTATCCCTGCTGTCAGGCTTTACCTGGAAAACCTAGAGAGTGGCAAGATAACGAAACTTTTCTATGTAGAAAACACCTTCACCTTTGAGGAAACAGGAAGAGAACGGAGGGAACGTTGGCAATGTAGTACTGAGCTAATCGGCAGTAGCGAGCCACTAGCGGACGTGGAGCTCATGCTTCTGGCCCTAGAGGTTCTGAGAGAGCTTGGCATTGGTCCCCTGATGGTGAGGCTATCCCACGCTGGCTTAATCAAGACGCTCCTCAAGGAGTTTGGGCTGGGGGCAGCCGAGCAGACGGAGATATTCGATCGGGTCTTGGAGGGAGACATAAAGGCATTGGGTGAAATAAAGACCGATAATGCTGACCTAGAGAGAGCTCTAGCCCTTTTGCTGGATGTCAAGGGCATATCGCCTAACTTTGTGGGGAATGTCCGGGCTCTCTTGGGGAAAGCCTTACCTAGTTTTGAGCCTAGCCTCAATGACCTTGCCAGTATTACTGAAATGCTCAGCGTGATGGATTGCCCTTATGAAATCGACATCACCTCTGGAAGAGGCTTCGAGTACTACACCGGCATTATGTTTCAATTCTATTCCTCCACAGAGCGGGTAGGGGGAGGAGGAAGATACGACGACTTGATCCCACTGGTGGGCGGCCCACCCATCCCCGCCTCTGGATTTGCCCTATATATGGATCGACTGATGGATATGTTAAAGATGGAGGCAATCTCATATCAAAGGGTTTTAGTCAAGCCCCAGGCCAGTGATATGAGCGTATTGAAGACGAGCTTGGAGACCGCCTGCCTTTTGAGAGAGGCAGGCTACATTGCCGAGCTTGATTTAGGTCAAGAAAAACCATCTGGTTATCGATGGCTTCTTTCTATGCCCAAACATGGCCTATTCCAGTTGGTAGATCAGACGACGGGGGGAAAAAGTAAGGCATCTTCTCAAGCGGAGGTCTTGAAGATAATGGAGGAATCCAATTGAAGCTGGCGTTACCAAAGGGGCGACTTCTCCAAGACACGGCAGCTTTGCTTGAGAAAGCGGGGCTTGGTCTCACGGGCTATAATGAAAGGGCTCGCTCCTATCGCCCCAAATCCACCAAATTTCCTGACCTATTCCCCAAGGTATTTCAAGAGAAGGATGTCCCCATTCAAGTGGCGATCGGAAATTATGATTTGGGGATATGCGGTCTCGACTGGGTGGAGGAACTCTTAGCCAAATACCCCAGCGGCGACCTGGTGAAGGTGGGGGAGTTGGGCTATGGCAAGAACGATTTGTATGTAGTTGCCAGCAGGTATGGTGGCGTATCCTCTGTTGGGGAAATCAACAACGGATTTGAAAAGGTGCGAATCGTAAGCGAATATCAGAACCTGGCCGAATTATTTGCTCTTAGGCAGAGAGTGAAGAGGTTCAGCATTCTCCCCATATGGGGGGCTGCTGAGGTCTATCCACCAGAGAGCGCAGAGTTAGCCATAATTGCTGAAGCCTCGGTGGGTAGCTTTGCAAAGTATGATCTTGTCCCCTTGGCCAGAATTCTCATGTCCAAAGCAGTTCTAATCGCCAATCGGAATAGCTTGGCAAAAGCCAATATGAGCAAGCTCCTTACCCACCTTCGCACCACCGAGGCAGAGACTGAGGAAGAGTTGCCTATGCCCACTGTTATGGGAGGAAGGTTAAAGAAACTACCTAAGGACGATAGCGTGATTCGCCTCGCTCTGCCCGACGGACACCAACAGCGCCCTACTATGGAGTTCTTACAAGAAGCAGGAATTGGCATCCGTGGCTATGCTGAGCCATTGAAAACTCGCCGCCCCGCTATAGATATGGGTGGTACGAGCGTAAAGGTGATCAGACCTCAAGATATGCCAAGCCAAGTGGCGAATGAGAACTTTGATCTGGCGGTCACCGGGGAAGACTGGCTCAAAGACCATCTTTATCGCTTCCCCTCAAGCCCCGTGGTGAAGGTCTTGAACCTGGGCTTTGGCAGGGTAACCATTGTCGCCGTTGTCAGTGAAGATTTGCCCATTAACGATGTCAATCAACTGAGGAATCAAGTGGGGCGATTGCTTGCAACGGTTAGGGTAGCTTCGGAGTACGTAAACATCGCCGATAAGTATGCCAGGGATAATCATCTGGAGCGCTATAAGATAATCCCCACCTGGGGAGCGAGTGAGGCTTTTCTCCCCGAAGATGCCGACCTGCTCATCGAAAACACTGAGACGGGGAAGACCTTGAGTAAACATAAACTTAGAGTTATCGATACCCTTTTTAAATCTTCAGCATGCCTTATCGGTAATAGCAACGCTCTGGCAGATCCACTAAAAAGGGACAGGATCGAGCATATCATTAACATTATGGAGGAAACAGCCAAAAGAGGATGATCGAAGCATCGAGGTTGAAGAAATGCCGCCGCTTTGCCTACATTTGAGTATTGTCAAAGAAGCACTAGAGCTACTTCATAATCCCATATTAGACCAAAACATGGGGGGTTACGCTTTTGGCGCCACCTTGCCTGATGTTCATATCATTACAGGTCTCGATCGAGAAGAGACCCACTTCTTTGACCTCAGTAAGGAAGACTATAAGAGCGGCACCAAGACCATTTTTGAGGCTCACCCTAATCTTGCCCAAGTTGAGAAACTGGATGGCGCAACCAAATCCGTCGTTGCAGGCTATCTTTCTCATCTCATTACAGACGAAATCTGGATACTGGAAATCTATCGGCCTCTCTTTAGCGATTCATCACCTCTTAGGGAAAACGCGATGGCTAACATGTTCGATAAGCTGGTCCAGTATGAGCTCGACCGTCGGGAGCGAGAGGATAGGGCAGCGATGGAAACAATTCGAACCAGCGTCTTTGGCTGGGAGCCAGGGGATGACATCGATTTTGTCGATAAGCTTGCTTTGATAGAGTGGCGAGATTTCGTGTGCGCTGCAGCAACTCGCGAACCAAACCTGGCCCTTTTCCCTTTCTTTGCCAAAAGGTTCCTGATCCCCAGGCTAGAAGTGGATCCTACGCAGTTGGAACAATTCTTTTCCTCATTACATGCCAATTTAGAGTGGGTCATCCAGTATGTCACCCCTGAGCGACTCACCGCCTTCAGAGAAAAAGCAGTAAGCCAGTCTGTGGGGCTGGCGAGGGAGTATCTAGGTGCGGATTGTTAGGGACTTCGAGGAAGCGAAAGCCCTATTGCGGCGTTCTCCCTTCGAGGCTGGTGAATTGCCCATCGAGATGAAGCAAAAAATAAGGGATGTCTTTGGCAAGGAGCTTACTCCTGAGGAGGCGGTGAGGAGGATTATCGCCGATGTGCGAAATAAAGGGGATACCGCCCTTTTCGATTACACCGAAAGGATCGATGGTGTAGCGCTTGACTCCCTGGAGGTGAGCAGAGAAGAGATCGAAGAAGCCTATGGAAAGGTTGACAGCGAACTTATTTCCGCCCTCAATACCGCTGCCCAGCAGGTGCGCTCCTTTCACCAACTCCAGATGCGCCATGGCGTCAAGGAATTCACCGAGGGTGGGCTGGGGCAAATTGTGCGTCCCCTGGAGAGAGTGGGTATCTACGTTCCCGGCGGCACAGCCTGTTATCCATCGACGGTGCTGATGACCGCTATCCCCGCTAGAGTAGCAGGGGTCAATGAGATAATTCTTGCCACACCACCAAAGGGAGATGGCGAGGTTCCAGCGCCTACGCTGGTGGCAGCGGACATAGCCAAGGTAGACGGGCTGTTCAAGGTGGGAGGCGCTCAAGCGATCGCTGCCCTTGCCTTTGGCACCCAGTCCATTCCTAAGGTTGATAAGGTCTGTGGACCCGGCGGACTCTTCGTCATTCTGGCAAAAAGGATGGTTTTTGGTACTGTCGATATCGATGGCCTGGCAGGGCCCACTGAAACAGTGATTTTAGCCGATGAATCCGCGACTCCCATTCTTTGCGCTGCCGACCTATTAGCACAGGCGGAGCATGATGTCCTTTCCTCCGCCATTCTGATAACCACTTCCTCCGAGGTAGCTGAAGAGACAAGCCGGGAAGTGGAGCGCCAGCTTAGTGAGCTTGAGAGGGCCCAAATCGCCCGACAATCGCTGGATGATACGGGCAGGATAATCCTGGTCACTGATATAGACCAGGCCATCGAGTTGGTGAATCTTTACGCTCCAGAGCACCTTTCCCTTATGGTGCACAACGCCTCGTCTTACATAGAGAAGATCCGCCACGCAGGGGGAATCTTCATCGGTGAAAGCACCCCTGAGACCTTGGGCGACTATGTTGCCGGGCCAAGTCATGTTATGCCTACGGGAGGCACCGCCCGCTTCCGCTCTCCCCTCGGCGTCGCTGATTTCCTCAAGTTAACTACTGTTGTATCTTTCAGCGGTGAGGAGTTGGAGAAACTGGGCCCCGCTGCTGCCACCATCGCCAGAGCTGAGGGGCTCACTGCTCATGCACGAGCGGTCGAGATGCGGCTTAGGAAAGGGAGGGGAGAGCAATGAACCCTTCTGATCAGGGCATTGAGAAGATAATCAGAGGCGACCTATTGCGCCTCACGGCCTACCAACCCATTGTACCCCCCGATGTACTCAGCCAAGAGGCTGGCGTCTCCATCGAGGGCGTCATAAAGCTGGATGGCAACGAGAACCCATATGGTTGCTCATCAAGGGTGAGGGACACCCTCGCTGCTTATCCCTTCTATCATATCTATCCTGACCCGGAGCAGAGAGAGGTACGCCAAGCCTTAGAGGGATATGTTGGGGTCGGGGCAGAGCATATACTGGCTGGCGCTGGTAGTGATGAGCTCATCGACCTGATACTGCGTCTGTTCCTTAATCCTAGGGATAAAGTTATCAACTGCGTCCCTACCTTCGGCATGTACTCCTTTTGCACCGAGGTTTGTGGTGGAGAAATAGTCGATGTGCCGCGGGACAAGTCCTATGCCATCGACATCGCTGGGGTGAAACAGGCCATCGATGAGAAGACAAAGGTCATCTTCATCGCCTCGCCAAACAACCCAACAGGAAACATTGCGTCAGAGAGCGATATCCTTGAACTGGTGAAAACGGGCATCGTGGTTGTGGTCGATGAGGCATACTTTGAGTTCAGCGGAGTCACCGTAGCCCCCCTAGTTCCTCAGCATGAGAATTTGATAGTGCTGCGCAGCTTCAGCAAGTGGGCAGGACTTGCCGGACTACGCATCGGCTATGGAGTATTCCCCACCTCACTTGTCGAGCACCTCTTGAAGATCAAGCAACCCTACAATATAAACGTGGCAGCTCAAATTGCGGTCAAGGAATCCTTTGCCGACATTGATTGTCTCAACGATACAGTGAAGGCGATAGTTGCGGAAAGAGAGCGGCTTCTCGCCAAGCTAGAGAAGTTGAGGTTTCTCAAACCATGGCCTTCTCAGGCGAATTTCATCTATTGCGCTGTGCTTGATGGGGATGCTCGGACTATCTACAAAGAGTTGCAGAAGAAGGGTATCTTCATTCGATACTTCGACACACCTTTGTTGAAGAACTCGCTTCGCATCAGTGTGGGCAAGCCAGAGCACACGGATGTTCTGATAGAAGCGCTGCAAGAGATAGGAGGAAAAGGCAGTGGGTAAAAGATCGGCTACCATCACCCGCGAGACGACGGAGACCAAGATAAGCGTTGAACTCTCACTCAATGGCACAGGCAAATTCGACATTAAAACCGGCAGCAAGATGTTCGACCATCTGCTAACCCAGCTAGCTCGGCATGGCCTATTTGACATAAAGATTCATGCTTCAGGATGGGACCAGCACCATGTAGTGGAGGATGTCGCTATATCTCTGGGCAAGGCTCTAGTCGAGGCACTAGGGGATAAGAAGGGCATCACCAGGATGGGGCACGCTATTGTGCCCATGGATGAGGCATTGGCGATTGTGGCAGTGGACATCGGGGGCAGGGGATATGCTATGGTCGAGGCCCCATTCAAGCGAAAGAAAATCGGCGACCTGGAAAGCGATATGGTGCGCCATTTCCTGGAGAGCTTCGCCATTGAGGCAAAAATAAACCTCCATGCCTGGGTGCTCTCTGGCATCAATGAGCATCACAAAGCAGAGGCTATTTTTAAGGCTCTGGGTCGGGCATTGGATGCCGCCGCACGAATAGATGAGCGAATCGCTGGAGAAGTCCCCAGCACCAAAGGAGTGATCGAGTAATACCCTTTGCACATAAGAAAGGAGGAACATATGAGTTCGGCAGATGAGGTAAGGATAATGAACGCTAGGGATGCCTTAGCCCTGTTGAGCCGACGGATTTACCGGAAGTATGGGGCTGAAGTTCTGCCTGTTATCAGCGAGGTGTGGTCTAAGCTGGGGGTGGCAGTAGGGAATCGCTATAGGGGTGAGCTACCCTCTCCTAACCTGAAGGCGATAGCCGAGGCCTTTTTCGGTGGGGTGGTGGCAAGAGGAGAGGTGTTTGAGGTATCGGAAGACAGGGTGCATGGAAGGAGCTATGATAGCTGCGCTCTCGGGTTGGACAATACCAGCCGGGAGCTTTGCCAAGCGATGATGAGCTTGGATAAGGCAGTGATGGAAACTGTTACTGGAAGGCAAGTAAATATGGAGATCCTCAGTAGCAGGGCTGCCGGTGACGAATATTGCGAGGTTATCTACTCGTGGGGCTGATCTCCTCAAGCTCGGACCGAAAGTCCTCGATCACAGGGTTTGCCAGGAGCTTGCGGCACACTTGAGGCGATCCTCACTGGATAAGCGAATCGGGGCGGGGTGCCTAGCACCAAAGGGGTGATAGAAAGCGATTGAAGGTTCGAATCATCCGCGAGCAGCATGGGCGGTGAAAGGGGTAATGAGGATGAACTTAGGGGAGAAGAATGGGAAACTGGGCCGGGTCAAGAAAGTATATCCGGAAAAATTTGCCTCAGAGGATGAGATATTCAGCCATATCCATCGAGGTGACAGAATATTTGTCGGTACCGGTTGTGGCGAGCCTCAATATCTTGTGGGTGCCCTTATAAACTATGTGAAGTCCAATCCAAAGGCTTTCTTCGATGCTGAGGTGCTCCATGTGTGGACTTTTGGGGTTGCTCCTTACACGGATGAAAAATTCAGGCAAAATTTCAGACATAACTCTTTCTTCATCGGAGACAGTACCAGAGATGCGGTCAATAACGGGATTGCAGACTACACCCCAATATTCTTGTCACATGTTCCAGATTTATTTTATCGGGGACTTGTGCCCATTGATATGGCTCTGATACAGACTTCACTTCCAGATGATCATGGTTACATGAGCTTAGGTGTGAGTGTAGATATTGTTAAAGCGGCGGTAGAGAATGCCCCATTAGTCATAGCCCAAGTCAATTCGAATATGCCACGTGTGCATGGTGATGGGTTCATACACATAGAAGACGTAGATTTCATTGTCCCCCATAATGAACCCCTATTGGAATATGAGGAGAGGGCATCTGACGAGATTGTCGAACAGATTGGCAGGTACGTGGCACGCCTCATTCGGAACGGGGATACTATTCAAGTTGGATATGGAAGCATACCAGATGCGATTTTGTCCAGTCTTTATGATAAGAAACATCTGGGTGTGCATACGGAACTCCTGAGCGATGGTATCGTAGAGTTGATGAAAAGAGGTGTTATTGACAACACAAGAAAAACCATCGACCGTGGGAAAACAGTGGCAACATTCTGCATGGGTAAAAGAGAGACCTATGAATACATCCATGATAATCCAGGCATAGAGTTTAGAACCATCGACTACACAAACAATCCTCTGGTTATAGCTCGGCATGAGAACATGGCTGCGATAAACAGTGCTCTGGAGATAGACCTTACCGGGCAGGCAACCGCAGAGTCTATCGGAAAGACATTCTATAGTGGCATTGGGGGACAGGCTGATTTTATGAGAGGTGCGGTTTTGGCACCGGGTGGTAAAACAATATTGGCTCTTCAGTCAACTGCTGAGGAGGGTAAAGTATCAAGAATAACGCCATTCGTTAAGGAGGGAGCGGGTGTTACTTTAGGTAGGGGAGATATTCATTACGTTGTAACGGAATATGGGATGGCATATTTGCACGGGAAAAACGTCAGAGAAAGGGCAATGCAATTAATATCCATAGCACATCCAAATTTCAGACCTTGGCTTATACAAGAAGCAAAAAACAAGAATTTGATATATAAAGATCAGGCGTTTATACGGGGAAAAGGAGGAGAGTATCCAGAAGATTTGGAAACTTATAGAACCACGGAAACCGGGCTTGAAATCTTTCTGAGACCCATAAAAATAAGCGATGAGCCACTATTAAAAGACCTATTCTATTCCCTTTCGGACACTAGCCTATATCGCAGGTTTATCTCGGTGAGAAAGGATATGCCGCACGAGTGGCTGCAGAAATTTGTAATTATCGATTATGCCCGGGAAGTGGCGATCCTTGCGGTCATAACACAGGCAGAGAAAGAGGAAATTGTAGGAGTAGGGCGGTATTACAAGGACGGGGTTACGCATACTGCAGAGGTTGCATTAGTGATAAGGGATGATTATCAGAATAGGGGAATAGGCACGGAACTACTTTCTTATCTAACCTATCTGGCAAAGAAGGAGGGCATCTTTTGTTTTACCGCAGAAGTGCTAATGGAAAACAAACCCGTGCTCCACCTACTTGAGAAAATGGGATTCGACATCGAAAAGAGAAGCGATGCAGGGCTGTATGATCTGAAAATGGCGTTCGATAGAGGATGATAACAAACGATCCGTCGATTTCCCAAGCTCGGGCAACGCCTCGGCAAACCAGCCAAAAGGCCTCTCAGAAATTCCACCTTTTATCGTAAACGGGAAGGCCTCTGTCATCTGACAGCGCTCAACCCTTAATCTCCTCTAGCTCGGACCTGAAGTCCTCAATTACGGGGTTTGCCAGAAGCTTCTTGCACATCTCCCGCACCTGTTCCTCGGCCTTGAGGCGATCCGCCTCATCGACCTGAATCTCCATATACTTTCCCGCCCTTACGCTCTTCACCGAATCAAAGCCCAGCGTATGGAGTCCTCCTCTGACGGTGAGACCTTGGGGATCGTTGACCGTGGGTTTCAGGGTGATATAGACCTTGGCTAGAAACATCATTCCACCATTATGGTATCCTGGTCGCTATAGGCCGGGGAACAGCAGCACAGGAAAACGAGGTCCGAGTGCCCGATGTTCCAAATCTTATGCCTTTTCCCGGGAAGGATGGCGATGCCGTCGCCGGGGCCGATCTCTTTTTCGTCCCCTTCGATCCTCATCAACCCTTTGCCCTCAAGGATATAATATATCTCCTCTGACCCAAGATGAAAATGCTCCTCGGTGCTCCTCCCCGGCGCCACCCTCGCCTCCGCCAGGCTCTGGCTCTTTAGGGAGGAGTTTGCCGGGGCCAGGATCTCCCTTATCTCGGAGGTGTCCTTGGTGATGAAGGGCTCGACCTTGTTTCTGTTGACGACCTCCATCCTAGAGCTCCTTGCCTACGAGCCGGCGGTAGGCTTCACGGTAACTTCTTGTCGTCTGCTCGATGACATCAGCGGTCGGCATAGGCGCTGGCGGCTGCTTGTTCCATCCCGTAGCAGCAGCCCAGTCGCGCACCGGCTGTTTGTCGAAGCTTGGCTGAGAGTGTCCCGGCTCATAAAGGCTGGCCTCCCAGAAGCGGCTTGAGTCCGGAGTCAGAAGCTCATCGATAAGTATCAACTCATCGTCAATCAACCCAAACTCCATTTTGGTATCGGCGATTATGATACCCCGCTCCAGCGAGTAGTCATGGGCATAGCGATATACAGACAGGCATTTCTCAGTCAATTCCTCGGTGCGCGCCTCACCCAGAACCCCCTTCACCTCATCGATGGTCATAGGCTCATCGTGACCGCTTTCCGCCTTTGTCGTTGGAGTGAATATCGGCTCGGAAAGCTTCTCGCTCTCTGCGAGCCGTTGTGGCAAAGAGATACCGCAAATACTACCCTTCTCTTTATACTCGGCCCATGCTGAGCCAGAGATGTAGCCCCGAACAACGCACTCGATATCGATGCGTTTGGCCTTGCGCACGACCATGGAGCGGCGCGCCAAATAGGGATATCGTTTATCCTCCACCACCACCTCGATGAAGTGGTTGGGAACAAGGTGAGACGTCTTTTCGAACCAGAACGCGGAGAGCAGGTTTAAAACAACTCCCTTGTCAGGGATGCCGCAAGGAAGCACCACATCGAAGACGGAGATGCGGTCGGTGGCTACGATGAGCAGCCTATCATCCCCCAGGTCATAGCCATCGCGCACCTTCCCCCGGAAGAATAGATTAGGCAAATTGGTTTCAGTTATCAGCGTCACGGCTCACTTTCCTTCGGCTGTATATTCAGCGTCATGTCGGTAATCAGTGCTTGATCACCTTAAGCACAACGCCATCCTGGGCCTCAATGTCGTCTTTGAACCTGTCAATGTCCCTGATATAACCTAAGTCATAGACTACGAAGATTACAGTACGGTACTTGCTCTTGTAAGCTGCAACGTCATCATTGATTTCAGATATTATTGACTTCTCACGGTCCTGGTTGTTGCAGAACTTGATCTCTACAACTGTATCTATCTTGGGAAAGCAGAAATCAGGATGATAAGTCTTCGATGAATAGACAATCTTTTCCTGTTCCCTGAGATACTCGACATCTCGTGCAATGAGGAGGTCCTCGAACTTGTCTTGAATGCTTCTTTCACTTATAGGCGCTTCCCTTATCGTCTTCCGGAGTTTGTTCTCGGCCAAATCCAGTATTCTGACTATTTCGCTAGACTCCTTCGGAGTGTTCCGCAACTCATAGACCCTATCGATCCCGCGCAAATTGATCTGGTCGATGCCAGCTTCCAGAAGTCCTTTGGCAGTATCTAGCTGCTCCAAGTAGGCTTTATGATGAATGATGCGTGCACCCTCATTGATATCCATCGTCCCCTGTACGAAAGGATCCACTATGAATTCGCCTGTTCTCTGCCAAGGCAAGCTCTTAATAGACAAGTATATTCTCGAACCCTCACCAAATATCTCTTCTGTAATGGATAGTATATTAATCAGCCACCTAGTATGTGCCTTTGAGAAAGCAATATCACGTTTTAAAGAATCGATCTCGTCAATGGCTTTTTGCAACAACGCTAAGGCTTGTTCCTGAGAAATACTCATGTAACTTCCGTCCTATGACATGTTTGGTTGTCTTCTTCATATACGGCTGGCTTGGCTATGCGCATCCACACAACGCAATAGCGCCTCACCCTACCCCACCCCAGGCGGGCGAACACCGCGTCCACACGGCGTGGAGGCTAGCCTAGCTTTTACCACTGCCTCACCCACCATTTTTACGCCTCACAAAGAGCCTGAGCCCCTCCAGCCCCACCACTAACACCTCCTCGTCAGCGTTTATAGCATAGTTGTTGGTCGATGATGCCTTCCAAAGCTCTCCACGCACTATAATGAGACCCTCCGGGGTCAGGGGTGTCACCACCTTCCCCTCGAGGTCGATCATGCCCTCGGCGCCGGTTACTTGCTTCTGCTTCAGCACCGGGGTAATGAGTCTGTATAATATCACAGAAAGCACCACCAGCCCAACCACCAGGATGACTAGAGCCCATAGCGGCAGGCTTAGCCCCAGCCTCCATAGGATGAGAAGTATAATCAGCACTATGGCTACATCGTCCAGAAGCAGAGCAAAAACAGCGAGTAGAGTCCTCATTGCTTCCTTCGTTCCTATAAGTCTATCCCAGCCCCAATGGTTCGAAGACGGCGCCGACATGGTGCAGGGGGTAGCCTAGCGCTTCTCCTTCAGTTGTGCGGCTCGCATTTTCTCCACGATTTCGATCTTCCTGGCGAAGGGCAGATTCCGCAACTGCCTCCTCCTCGCCTCACGCTCTTCACTGAAGACTCTCCAAAATTCTTCCGAGTCTGTTATCGAGAGGAGTTTTTTCATCACTTCAGACCACCCTTCGATTTCTCCCCTTTAGCATCGCTCACTCCTATCATTGCGAGCGAAGCAATCTCATCCCCTCCTATCCTTAACAAGATTGCTTCGTCGAGTTCCCTCACTTCGTTCGGGACAAGCCTCGCAATGACAAGTGAAACAATCCCAAACCCCTACCACTGCGAAGCATACTTCAACAAGCCTCGCCTCTCTGGAGTCCCCACTAGCCCAGCCCCAGGCGGGCGAAGATTGCGTCGACATGGCGGATGAAGTATTCATAGTCGAAAATACCCTCCAGTTCGGCCTTTGAAAGGTGCTTGCCGACTTCGGGATCGCCTATTAGAAAGTCAAGGAAGCTTGCTCTCTCCTTCCACGCCTTCATTGCATTGCGCTGCACCATCCTATATGCCTCTTCCCGGCTGAGGCCCTTTTCGATCAGAGCCAGCATAACCCGCTGCGAAAAAACTAGCCCCTTGGTCAGTTCAAGGTTCTCCCTCATCCGCTCGGGGTAGACCTGGAGCCCCCTCATGATGTAGGTGAAGATGTACAGGACATAGTCCAGCACCAGGCAGGAATCGGGGAGGATGATGCGCTCGGTGGAGGAGTGGCTGATATCCCGCTCGTGCCATAGGGCGATATTCTCCATCGATGTCAGGGCATGCCCGCGAACCAGCCTTGCCAGGCCGCAGACTCGCTCGCAAAGCTCGGGGTTTCGCTTGTGGGGCATCGACGAGGAGCCGGTCTGCCCCGGCTCGAAGGGTTCCTCCGCCTCCAAAATCTCTGTTCGTTGCAAGCCCCTGATCTCCAGAGCGAACTTCTCCAGGGAACTGGCGATGATGGCTAATGTTGTTACGAACTGGGCATGGCGGTCACGCTGTATAATCTGAGTGGAAACAGGCGCTGGCTCAAGCCCCAGCTTGGCGCAGGCGATTTTCTCGACCTCAGGGCTCAGGGTAGCGTATGTGCCCACCGCGCCCGAGATCTTGCCCACGGAGATCGCCTTCCTGGCCTCCACCAGCCTGTGCTCATTCCGCTTCATCTCCTCAACCCACAGAGCAAGCTTCAGGCCGAAGGTGATAGGCTCGGCATGCACGCCGTGGGTGCGACCTATCATGATGGTTTTCTTATGCACCACCGCCTTCTCCTTCAGCACATCGATAAGCTCGGCTATGGCTCGAGCGAGTATGTCGCTGGCCTCCACCAGTTGTAAGTTCAGACCGGTGTCCATGATATCGTTTGAGGTGAGCCCAAGGTGAATGAAGCGGCTCTCCTCCCCCAGGCTCTCCGCCACCGAACCGAGGAAGGCAGTCATATCATGGTGGGTCTTCTTAAGAATCTCGTCGAAGCGCCCGAGGTCGAAACGTGCCTTTCGGATCTTGGGGATCTCTTCCCTGGGAATGGTCCCCAGCTCAGCCCAGGCTTCGCAAACAGCGATCTCGACCTGAAGCCACTTGTCGAACTTTGTTTCATCGGCCCAGACTTTTTTCATTCCTGGCCTTGAATATCTCTCAATCATCTTCTCAACCTTTTTTCGAGTTTTAAACTGGATTCAATGTTGGGCTTTGTTGTCCTGCATTAGTATATCATGTTCACGGTCGACGCTAAAGGCTCGATGAGACCTAGAGTGTAGCACTGTTGGCCAGCTTCGGTCTTATGGCGAAAAGGAGTGCCGTTATCGCCACAGCATACGCGACAACAAAGATCATGAGACCCAAGGCATAACTACCTGAAGCGTCAAAGATCACCCCCATTAAAACCGGCCCCAGACTCGAGCCCACAGCACCGGCGAGCAGCACCCAACCGAAGATGGTGCCAAAGGATGCCATCCCAAAGAGGTACCCGCTAAGCAGAGGTTGAACCGTGATATTCCCTCCCATGGCGAACCCAAAGACGATCACGAACACCCATACCATAGCCGTGGTATGAGTAAACATAAGGATAACCACCCCGACTAGTTGCAGGGCGATACACAGAATAGCCGTATATTTAGGCGACATCCTGTCTGCCACAAAGCCGAAGGCCACCTTGCCCATACCCCCTATCCCTCCAGTCAAACCCAGAGCGAATGAGGCAGCGGCCAGCGGGATCCCCATGATTTGGAGAATTCGGACCTCATGCTGCAGCACGCCTGCTACCCCAGCGCCAGCGAAGAAGAAAGTGACCAGCACCAACCAGAACGGCAAGGTTTTCATAGCCCTTCCCACTGACCAGCCTCCCTCCGCACCACTAATTGTTGCTTTTGCGCCCGGCACACTCGCCTGCTCCGGTAGCTCACCACCCGCCGCTGGTCTTGCACCATAGGGCAGTAAACCCTTGTCCTCCGGCCTGGTCTTCATCACCAGCATGACCGGTGGAACGATCAAGACAGCAGTGAGCACTCCCAGAGCTAGGTACGCCCCTCGCCAGCCGATTCCCTCGATGAGATAGTGGGCCAAGGGGGCGATTGCTATCGCTCCTAAGGATATCCCTGCCATGGCGACACCCATGGCTAATCCCCTCCTTTTAGTGAACCAGTTGGAGATGGCGACGCTCACCGGGACAGTTCCCGCACCACTCATCCCTATCCCCACCACAAGGTAGAGGATGTATAGATGCCACAGCGCACTGGTCAAGCTCAGCAGCATGAGCCCAGCGGCAGCGATCACACCGCCCCAAAGTAGCACCTGCTTGGGGCCGTATTTGTCAGTTAACTTGCCTACCACCGGTGCGGTGAGCCCCAGCACCAGCATGTATATTGATATCGCCGCAGAGATCGCTGTCGTGCTGGATCCCAGCTCCTCTATCAATGTAGGCATGAACCTCCCAAACGCGTAGAAGGCGGCTCCTGCGTGAAATATGAGCACGATTATGCATACCCCAACAATCCACCAGCCATAAAATATCCTTCCCCTTCTTGGTGCTTGTTCCATATCCTCTCTTTCGCTACGAAAATAGGTTCTCATACTCTATCTTGGGTGGATTGGCCGCCTTAGGCGACCAATCACGCCTAGAGCACCACGACATAATCGGGGTAGGCTACCCTCTGTTCTTATGATTTACTGGTGGGCAGTTGCCCATGAGGGTTTACTATGAGGTACTTCCTTGCCATCTACTAAGTCGCTAAACGTTGCCGATACCCTTCATATGCCTGTCTAATATCCTCGTGTTTGAGACCGAGGATAGCGGCAGCGAGGAGTGCAGCATTCTTAGCTCCATCTATGGCGACGCAGGCTACTGGCACGCCAGCAGGCATCTGAACCACAGAATAGATAGCGTCTACTCCCTTGAGTTCGCTTGTTGCAAGTGGAACTCCAATCACCGGAAGGGTGGTCCAGCTAGCGATAACACCAGGTAGGTGTGCCGCCCATCCGGCTCCAGCGATAATAAGCTCAAATCCCTTCTCTCGAGCACCCTGCCCGTATTCCCTAGCCTTCTCCGGCGTTCGGTGTGCCGAAATGATCGAGACCTCATAGTCGATGCCCAGCTCACCGAGCATATCCAGCGCTGGCTGCATCAACGGCTCATCCGATTTGCTCCCCATAACTATCCCGACAAGTGACATTTCTTAGCAAACCTCCCTTTGGGCGATGTCTTCCCTAAAATGGCAACCTTCGAAGTGAATACGAGGCAGGTTGTTATAGACCTTTTCCCTCGCATCAGCGATGTTTTTACCTGTGGCGGCAACTGTGAGTACCCTTCCCCCATCGGTATGGATCACGCCTCCCTCTGCCTTTGTCCCAGCATGGAAAATCATGATGTCGTCATCAACCATGTCCAAGCCGGTGATGGGGAAACCTGTTTTATAGCTGCCAGGATAGCCTCCTGAAGCCACAACCACACCAACGCAAGCTTCATCGCTCCACTCAACCTTGATCTCATCCAGCCTGTCCTCGACAACTGCAACCATGATTTCCACCAAGTCGCTTTCGAGACGAGGCATCATCACCTGGTTCTCCGGGTCACCAAAACGAGCGTTGAACTCCAATATCTTTGGACCATCCTCAGTGAGCATCAACCCGGCATAGAGAACACCTTTGTACGGCTTTCCCTCTTTTGCCATTGCTTGCACTGTAGGTTCGAGGATAGTCTCCTTCACCAGATTGGTCATCTTCGCATCAAAGAAACCTGGAGGGCTGTAAGCCCCCATACCACCAGTATTCGGACCTTGGTCACCATCGAACACCCTCTTGTAATCGCAAGCCGGCACCATAGGGACGACTGCCTTGCCATCGGTTAAGGCGAGAAGGCTTACTTCCTTCCCCTCGATGTACTCCTCCACCAGCACCTGGTCGCCGGCGCTCCCCAAGATGCGATCCTGCATAATGGCGGACAATGCATTTAGCGCATCATCGATAGAGTAAGCTAGAATGGCCCCCTTGCCTGCCGCTAACCCATCAGCCTTGACCACGATAGGAGGCTTTTGGGAACGGGCATAATCCTTTGCTTCGCTAAAGGATGAAAAACTCCTGCTCATGGCACAGGGGATGCCATATTTGTGCATCAAATCCTTGGCGAAGACCTTGCTTGACTCTATCTTGGTCGCTTCTTTATTGGGACCAAAGATGGGGATACCACTAGTCTGAAAGAGGTCGACAATGCCCGCTGCTAGCGGTGCTTCGGGGCCAACGACCACTAGCCCGATGTTTTTCTCTTTTGCCACCTGGGCCAAGGCCTGGAGGTCGGTGGGTCTAATATCAAGGTTCTCAGCGATAAGCCCAGTGCCCGCATTTCCCGGAGCGACGTACAGCGTGGTGACCCTAGGGCTCTGACTGAGCTTCCACACCAAGCTGTGTTCTCTTGCCCCGCCGCCAATGACAAGGATATTCATTCAATTCCCGTTTGAGCTATAGCCCCTCTCGTTTGAACATTTCGGCCTGGATAGGATCCAGCTTCTGAATGAGCTTGGTTAGCTCGGCAACATGCTCCTTTTCATCATCGCGAATGTGCTCCAGAACCTTTATCGACTCTTCGTCATCCATGCTGTCGATATGCTCCTGATACTGATTGATCGCCTGAAGCTCCCCGATGAGGTCTTCTCGCAACATCTCCAAAACTACGTCTACATCTTCTTCGTTCTCGTACTCAGACTCGTATGTCATGTGTCACCTCCTTCAGCTTGTCTCATTCCCATTCTATCGTTGACGGCGGCTTTGATGAGATATCGTAAACCACCCGATTCACTCCATGGACCTCATTGACGATGCGATTCGCGATGCGAGCCAACAGGTCATAGGGGAGACGGGCCCAGTCGGCAGTCATAGCATCCTCAGATGTTACTGCACGGAGGGCAATAAGGTAACCATAAGTTCGATAATCCCCCATCACCCCAACGCTCTTGGTGTCGGTCAAGATAGCGAAGCTCTGCCAAAGCTCGCGGTAGAGCTTAGCTTGTTTTATCTCATTCATCACAATCCAGTCGGCAGCCCGCAATGTATCCAGCTTCTCCTTGGTCACCTCGCCGATGATGCGTATAGCAAGGCCGGGGCCGGGGAAAGGTTGGCGCAGTACCATCTCCTCAGGCATGCCCATGGCGAGCCCAACCTCCCTCACCTCGTCTTTGAATAGATACCGAAGCGGCTCGATCAAGGTGAAAGTCATACTTGTGGGCAGCCCACCTACATTGTGATGGGTCTTTATCTTTGCAGAGGCCATACTTTCCGGGGTAGTGCTCTCAATAACATCGGGATAAAGGGTGCCTTGTGCAAGGAAACCTACCTTCCCCAGCTTAGTAGCCTCTTCCTCGAAGACGGAGATGAATTCCCCACCTATCAGGCGGCGCTTCATTTCTGGGTCGGTAACTCCACGAAGACGCTGCAAGAACCTATCGCTGGCATCAATATAGTCAATATTCATTCTCAGATTTCGCCGAAAGGTATTGATCGTTCGCTCTGCCTCGTCACGGCGAAGGAGGCCGTTGTTCACAAAGATGCAGGTTAGCTGATCGCCGATGGCACGGTGAACCAGCGCGGCCGTAACTGCGGAATCGACACCGCCAGAGAGAGCACAGATAACCCTTCCCTCCCCCACCTGCCTCCCGATACGCTCTATGCTTTCGGCGATAAAGCTGCCTAATGTCCAGTTTCCGCTACAACCACAGACACGATAAAGAAAGTTTTTTAGGATATCCTTCCCATGAGGGGTATGAGACACCTCAGGGTGAAACTGCAATCCGATAAGCCCATGCTTATTGCCCATAACCGCAATAGGTGAGTTTTCAGTATAACCAAGAGAGGTAAAGCCAGGGGGTAGCTCCACTATCTGGTCTCCATGGCTCATCCAAACTGGCATGGAGGCAGGCAAATCGGCGAAAATGGGCGACTCTACATCCCCCTGATGGAGGATGGCATGACCATACTCGCGCCTCATTCCTAGGGCAACCCTCCCGCCAAACTGATGGGCCAGCACCTGCATGCCGTAGCAGATACCCAGTATCGGAAGATGGCTTTCATAGATGTACGCTGGAGCCTGTGGCGCCTCTGGCTCATACACGCTGCCTGGCCCTCCAGAGAAGATGAATCCCCTAGGTTTAAGGGAGGCAACCTTTTGCCAAGGAGCGTCATAGGGCAATACCTCGCTATAGACATGGCACTCCCGCACCCTTCTGGCGATGAGCATGCTATATTGGGAGCCGAAATCAATGACCAACACCGTCTCGCGGTCAGCCTCAGGTACCTCTGCAGGAACTGGCTGCTCGCCAGCTTTTTGCTTGGCGATCTCCAAATAGGTAGAGACCTCCAGGTCGTCGCTGGTGGTGATTCGAAGGGTTTCAGTCCCCTGGCTTTCCTTTGTCATCTCGAAGTCAACCTTGTTACCTACTGAGCCATGTGAGATTCAGACTGGCGACACCCTGACCAAAAGTCAGAAACCCCCACGCCCCTCATCCATTCTGCGGATAGCACATACATCCTCTCAACTGGCTTGCGATCAGGCCCTAGCTTGTATCTGAGCATACTATTTTTCGTAGGGGTATTTTAAGAAGTTTGTCAGCAAGATGTCGGCAAACCAGCTACCACATGTAGCAATTCTAAAGAAGAATTATAGTCTATATTAGAGTTGGGGGTCAATGGCTGGGGCGGCAGGCACAAGCTGTGTCTCAACCTCATCAACATCCAATAAACCGGAATGTTCATCTCCGAGACCGGTCAATTCACCGGCAAGTACTTCTCCATTCTCATTGACAAACCAGACCCATGGTAGTAGAATCCGAACAAAGAGGTCGAGGCTGAAACAGTAGCAAAGCTGTTACATCGGGTCCAACGACATCGAAGGAAAGGAGAGGAAACATATGGTGTGGTATGCTTATCTGGCTTACTTCTTTGCCGGTGTCTTTCTAGCCAACGGTGTGCCCCATTTCGTGCATGGCATATCTGGTAAGAAGTTTCAAAGCCCCTTCGCCTCACCCCCCGCTGTTGGGGAATCATCCCCGTTAGTGAACGTCATCTGGGGGCTGGTCAACTTCATTATTGGCTGCGCGCTCATCTATGGAGTAGGGGACTTCACCTTTGGCTTTATCCCTGCTGTCCTGATGGTTGGTCTGGGCACAATCGTCGCCGCAGTGGCACTGGCCTTCTATTTCGGGCGCGTGCGCAGTCGCTGAGTTCCCCTATAGTGCTTACACCTCGGAGTTTGATGCCGACGCATCTACATATAGATGTGAAACACACTGCCAGCCTGGAGTTAGCGACTCCCATCGAAGACATCATAGGTAGGCAGAGATGTCTTATAATTGGCTGGCTGTACCTAAGTCAGAGGACCGGCAAGTACTCCTTGAGTTCATAGTCAGTTACCTGAGCCCGATACCTGTCCCACTCGATTTTCTTGTTTTCAATAAAAGCATCGAAAACGTGATCGCCGAGGGCCTTTCGCACGACCTCACTCCCCTCAGTAAGTTCAATGGCCTTCCCTAGACTACCGGGAAGGACTCCTATTCCCCTTCTTTCCCGCTCCTCGTTGGTCATTTCGTATACGTTTTCTTCCACAGGTTCTGGAATTTCATACTGCTTTTCGATCCCTTCCAGACCAGCAGCCAACATTACACTGAACGCAAGGTATGGATTGCAGGCGGGGTCTGGGGATCTGAATTCTATCCTCGTTGCCTTTTCCTTGCCGGGTTTGTACTCTGGAACCCTGATCAGGTCTGACCTATTGCGCCGTGCCTAGGAAACATACACTGGTGCCTCGTAGCCAGGAATCAGTCGCTTGTAGGAATTGACCCACTGATTGGTAACGGATGTGATTTCAGGAGCATGCTTTAGCCCTGATTTCCCATATCAAACTGGGGACATAGGCATCTTTCTATGGTAAAATAGCTTCAAAGGCCCCTTGTTTAGCTTCATCAGATGGGGCTGGTCCTTCAGCAGAAGGATGGGTGAAAAGGCCAAGGAGACACTGAAGCTTCAATTCGATAAGCGGCTGAGACTAGAGTTCCACAGGGCCAGGATCACCTCCGATG
>JAUWRG010000017.1 GCA_030610655.1 Dehalococcoidia bacterium | reverse complement strand
ACCTAACGAAAGCTACGAGCAGATATTCTGGCTCACACAGAGGTCAATGATGCAGCATCGACCTGCCTATAAGCTTGTTGCCTATCCCAGCCACACCACGTTTATCGTCCACATTGACAGCAACGAGCGCTATCCGTGGCGCTTTCCCAAGGTCATCACCGAACGAGCTCCTCTTCCGATTGGTGATTATGCACTGATGGATGGAGACAATATTATAGCCCTTGTGGAGCGAAAGACCCCGGACAACCTTCTCGCTGACTTTGATATGATGCCAGTGCTACATGAAAAGCTGGCAGAGTTGGCCACGTATCAAAACCATGCCCTGGTGATTGAAGCCCCCTATGCCGATTTCTTGAACGCAGCGAAAATACACCATTACACCCCCCGCTTTTGCGCCAGAGCCATCGGCGAGCTTTATGCCCTCCATCCGAATCTACGGATTATCTTCTGTTCTAACCGGAAGGTGGCAAATGAGTGGACACGCCACTACTTCTCCGCGGTATGGAACTTGAGGCAAAGCTTGGAGAGGTAACGATTGCACCTTATGGCTTTTTGTTACTTCAACGTTTCTAACGACGCAGTGAAGTGGCATGCTGAAAAGAACACTGCATTGAACTAAATAACTTTCCCTGCCACATAACTATTGACTATATTTTCCAGCACCTTCTTATCGAGTTCAGAGAAATCAAATACCACAAAAAGCGGTTGTGTAAATTCCTGGACTACATTCACAAGGTCTGATTCTATCTTTTCAAGAGTAGTCCCAACTTCAGAATAGACTTCATCTTCGGTAGATATACTTGAGGTGGGAGGAGGAACTCTGCGAGCTATGCTTGAGGTGGAAAGAACACGACCTTTAAGCCCTCCATGCCGTATTCCTACTAAAATACGAGAGTCTAGAGGTACACCCAAACCTGAATAGAGACGGATGCAATAGAGTAAAGTTTCTGTTATTCGAACTATCCTTGTATTAAAAAATAGATGACCTGGTTTGCGCTTGTCTTCGAATAAACTTTTCAATAAATAAAATGCACCATCTTTTCTGAGAGCCCAGTAGTCATAACCACTGTGACTATCTCCTTCATTGACGGCTACCTCAGCCACAATACCATCTGTCCTCGGTATGGGACGCAACCCTGCTTTATCAATTACGACTCCAATAGGCCAACCAAATGTATTTATTTGTGCTGCCTTAGCTTTATGCAATAGTTCCCCTTGTGCAACATTCAACCTGAAATCAGGTAAAGCCGCGCGAATTTCCATGAATCCTGATTTATTCAGCTTCTTTAGCCCTGAGAAAGCCAAAACTCTATGTTCGGAAATCCATTCCTCATCCCAATAAGAATGTGGTGCAGTTGTATATGGCTCTATGATCGCTAGGCGACGCTTCACACGCTTTTCGAGGTCTTCTCTAAATCCGTTAAGGTTCTTTGGGTCCCAAAATAGGATGTCATAGCCACTTAGGTCAAAATGAATCTTATGTCCTCCCTTTTGATAATTTGGACTATCGGGATTGTGGTCTTCTCGCGCAGTTAGAATTAAGTTTCGAAATTTATCCAGACCCATAGTATAACCGACTTCGAGGTAACAATTGGGACGTTCATTAGTTAGATCGGCAACAATAATATCGGATGACTCAATAAATTCGACTATTTCGCTCTTTAGTAACCGGCCCTCATTGTGCTTATCAACACGTTTCGGATCAAGACCGCATGATTGAAGTACGGGAACAATAAAGTCTTCGCAAACTGTATCTAATTCAGGATCACCAATTTGCATAATAATGAAGGCTGCTCTCATTTAACTTGACATCCTTTTATGTTCCACTACGTGCTGAGATTGTAGTATCCGCCACAGTGAGTGTCAATGCTGATGTAGATTCCCTACAGAAAAATATTTTAAAAACTGGCAGGAAATTTGTGGAAGCACTGGCTTCCTAAAGGTGACTCTCTTACCCATCAATCGAGTGGAAGTCTTTTCTGCCGGTACCTGCACAATTTGACGAACTGTTGGGGCATAATTCGATGAAACATTTGTGAGAAATTGCAGAAGATACCCCTGACACACTGGGTGTCACCTATCTATCTAAACGGACTTGCCTTCCCTCTCCTTTTTCATATTTCTAGTGGCTAGAATATTTGCACCAGTGCCAGCAATATCCCTGATTATCACATCTGACATCTGCACAGGCGCCTTCAATTCGATATTCTGAAGTTCTTTCATCACCATAAATAACAATCGCTTTGGGATTGGTTTATCGGTGCGAACTGGAAGCATCGCCCACTTTGCCCCTTTCATACGAATCGTTGTGGTTAATATTCGCATCGGCTCCTTTAATTCCTGCGACACGAATTCTTTCCCTTTTGCGCATTTGCTTCCTTCTATTGAAACTACATTGCTGTCCTGAAGCTCCACATCAATCTCGCATCCAATCGGACAGATAACGCAGGTAAAGTGTTTCTTTTCTATGTCCATCCCTATCTCTCTGTAATATTAACCTCGATAGGTTCAGTAATGTCCTTAAGTCTGTCCTTGAGCACTTTTACTCTAATCATTTCGTTTGGCCTGGCGTATAATCTCTTAAAATGCATGTCAAGGGGGGAAATATCTATTCTCAGCGGTCTCTCGATGGGCTTCGCACACCTGATAAACAAAATAAGGTCATCTTCAAAAGAATATCGCTGAGGGAAAAGCATTCTCACATTCTCTCCTGCAATCACCTCAATTGATTTTCCCTCCTTCTTACTGGCTTTTGCAAACCTTGCGGCGTTCCTACCGGCAGTCATACCAGTTTCGGCAACATAATCCACCAAATCAAATACGGTGGAGACATTGCCACAGGAAAATATTCCCGGCACCGCTGTTTCCATTGTCTCTGTGGTAATGGGTCCGTTTGTAGTTGGGCTAAGTTTTATTCCAGCTCCCTTTGATAGTTCATTTTCGGGGATCAGTCCGACGGAAAGAAGTAAGGTATCGCAGGCTATGAACTGTTCACTACCTGCGATTGGCTGCATTTTCTCGTCTACCCTAGACACCACAACACCCTCTACACGCTCGTTGCCTCGTATCTCTGTTACTGTGTGAGATAAATAAAGAGGGATACTGAAATCGTTGAGGCACTGAACGATATTTCTCTTTAATCCGCCAGGGTAATTCATTATTTCATAGACGCCTTTCACTTGAGCGCCCTCCAGGGTGAGCCTCCTCGCCATTATGAGTCCGATGTCCCCGGAGCCCAGGACAACAACCTCTTTCCCAGGAAGATATCCATCAATATTGACGAATCTTTGAGCCACTCCTGCGGTATATACTCCAGCAGGGCGAGTGCCCGGAATATTAATACCTCCTCGGGGCCGTTCTCGGCATCCCATAGCAAGCACAACGCTTCTTGATTTTACCTTGAACACACCGCTATCAGGATTTACTGCGGTAATAATCCTATCTGGCGAAAGGGCAATCACCATTGTATTCAACAGATAGCGCACGTCTGTCCTCTCCATCTCTTCGATAAGGCGCTCGGCATACTCAGGACCGGTGTAGTCTATTTTGAATTGCTCCAAACCGAAGCCATTATGTATGCATTGTTTTAGTATGCCACCCAGTTCTTCCTCTCTTTCAAGAAGAAGAACATGCTTGGCGCCACTTTCATAAGCATGGAGTGCAGCAACAAGCCCAGCAGGTCCGCTGCCTATTACAGTTACATCAGCTTCCATTCGCATTTCTAATTAAGCTTCCAAGGCTAATAGATACCCTATTTGCCCTGTCATGTTATCTTAGGGTATCCCGTGATTTCCGCAATTTTGGAGTGTAATGGGGAAAGTGCAGGACAAATCTTTTTGTATACTTCATTAAATAACCTATCATAGATTTTGGCATTCTCTTCGCGGGGAGTAAAGGTCTCCTTCACTCTTACCATATTAGCCACAGCTTCAGGGAAGTTGCCATAAATCCCCAAAGCAACAGCGGCATCGATTGCGGCACCCAATGCTGAGAGATTGCTTGTTTGCAATCTTATTGTGGGAAGACCGAAAATATCAGCGGTGATTTGCATGATCTCGTCGCTTTTTGAGCCTCCACCACCAACCCTCAACTCCTTCACTTTGCTTCCCGAATGCTTCTCGATTATCTCCTTCAGTCTGCGCAATTCATACGCAACGCCTTCAACAATTGCCCTGTAGATATGCGTTCTTCCGTGCTCCCCAGAAAACCCTATTATGGCACCTTTGGAAAGAGGGTCATTCTCAAGTGGGTGCCAGTAAGGCTGAAGAATCAAGCCCATAGAACCAGGGGGGACTTCCTCCATTTCTTTGTTCAACAAGTCCTCTGGTTGTACCCTCAGTTTCTCTGCCTCTTCCTCCTCATGTTTGCAAAACTCTGTTTTAAACCAGGATACCATCCAGTATCCTTTCGGCAAAAAACCTTCGAGCGCCCACTGATTTGGAATTGCTGCTCCCCAGGTGAAGAAATCCATGTTAGGGTCAGTGACATACTTGTTGGAAAGTATTTCGATGACAGCAGCCGTTCCATAGCTGATTTCAGCAATATCGTTACTTAGTGCGCCAGCACCTAGCAGTTCAGACTGTTTGTCTCCCGCTCCGATGATTACGGGGAGCCCTTGAGGCACACCGAATCTTTTTGCTCCTTCCTCCGAAACCATCCCGGCAATCTCAGTTGGTGAAACAAGTGGAGGAAGCTTTTCTCGCTCAACCCCGAAAATCCTGTACACCACCTCTTGGGGATGCCACTGAAGTCCCTTCAGGTCGATGGGAAACAGCCCCACTATCATGGAGGAGCAGTCTTTGAATTGGTTGGTTAACGCATGAAAGATATAAGACGAGATAGTGAGGAACATGTGAGTTTTGTTGTAGCTCTCCGGTTCGTACCTCCTGAGCCAGTTGAACTTGGATCTTCTCTGATACACCTTAAGCTTAGAAGTCATTCTCTGAATTCTAAACACCAGCGCTAGAAGGGCTCCACCGGGGAGCTTTAGTCCCTCTGTCTTACGCTCATCAAGCCAGGTGATTGCCGGACGAACAGGTGTGCCATCTTCATCAACGGGCACAATTGTGCTTCTGTGAGTTGTAATAGCAACAGCGGCGAGTTCATCTGTGGGGACATGGGAGTTCTCCACCACACTCTTCGTTACCCTCTCGGTAATTCTCAGATACTCCTCGGCATCCTGCTCGGCAAAATCAGGTTGAGTAGAAAAATACGGGGTCGCAGCATATGCCTCGCCATATAGCTCATTCCCTTTTTCATCAAAGATAAAAACCTTTATGTTTTGTGTTCCTGCATCAATGACAACGAAATGTTTCATTTCTTCGCCTACTTTGTCCTTTCACTTAGGATAAAAGATTTGCCCCCGCTCTTTGTGACCAATTCCTTTTCAATATTCGCCTCCCCACTGATGATCTCCAGAACCCTAGGCATGCAGAAGCCGCCCTGGCATCTTCCCATACCTGCTCTTGCCCTCCTTTTGATGGCGTCGATGCTCTTTATGGGGATACCTCTGTGAAACGCATCTACAATCTCACCTTCGCTCACATTTTCACAGCGGCAGACTATATGTCCATATAGAGGGTTTATTCGGATAAGTTCCTCTCTTTCCTTTTGGTCAAGTTCGGTAAAACGTTTGCCCCTTTTTCTCCTTGGTTCAAAGTGTGCATTCTCCGCGGGGTGCCACTCTTGTACTATGATTTCCCTCACCCTTTCAGCAATGGCTGGCGCCGATGCCAGTCCGGGAGATTGAATCCCGGCAACGTGAACTAACCCTTTCACCTTGTTAGAGGGCTCAATAATGAAATCCTCCTTGTATGTCGCCGCTCTGCATCCAGCGAAGTGAGTGATGATTTTGCTTTTATCGGGTTTCTCATAGTGTGGCTTAAGTCGCTCAAGCACTGGTGCGAATTTATCAAATAATACTTCAAGCCCGGCAAACGTGGTGGAAACATCCTCTCTATCACATACCTCCTCTGCTGTTGGCCCGAACTGAAGATTGCCATCAATCGTGGGGATGATGCCTCCCCCTTTGGAATATTTGCTTCCTTCTCCCGCCATGCTAAACGAAGCCAAAACTGTTCGCACTGGCTGGTAAGATTTATCAAAAATGATCGTCTCTCCTTTTCTGGGATGAATTGTAAAGAACCTGTCTCCAGCAAATTCGGCAATCCTATCGGCATACAGTCCCGCGGCGTTGATCAGGATATGCGTTCTAATGGTCCCTCTTGTTGTATCTACTGCTTTAATGCTTCCTTCCTCGGTTTGGACTCCTATTACACTTGTATTCACAAAGAACTGCACTCCATTTGCCATGGCATTCTCGGCGTAAGCTATGGTGAGTTCAAATGGAGAGATGATGCCCGTGTTCCTGATGAGTAGACCCTTCCTGATATTCGGGGCAAGCCTTGGCTCGATCCTATCCAGTTCTTCTCTGTCCAGTTCCTTTGGAGCCGGGTCTTTGTGTTTGATGGACATTTTCTCTATATAGGAAAACAGTAGTTCCTCATCGGGGTTTTCAGCCACAACAAGTGTTCCTACCCGCTTTAAATCAACGTCAAGTTGGCTGGCGACTTCATCATACATTGGGTTTCCCCTGTAGTTCATCTCCCATTTCAGCGTGCCAGATTTGGTAACGACGGCAGGATGTATCATGGCGTTGCTATGAGCTGTTTGATCTGTTCCCAGGTCATCATGCCGTTCAATTACTGCTGTGCTCAGATTAAATTGTGACAGTTCTCTGGCGATTGCCACGCCAATTATTCCGCCGCCGACAATAACAACGTCGAACTCTTTTCCAGCAAGCTCATCAGATACCTTTTGAGGCGGGACAAAGGGTTTCTTGCCGGGATAATCAATTTCGTTTAGCACTCCCCTGACCTGTTCAAATTCAGCGGCAATATGTCCAGCATCCACAACACTTTGATTAGAGGGAAATTGTCCGTTTAATCTTACGACGCTATCTTCAATGGAGACTGTTGCCTTTTCACCAGTCTCCTTCTCTATCTCATCTTGTATGGTTCGTGACAGCTCTTTTTTATTCAACGACAATCTGTTCCGCTACTATTTCAGTTATGTCTTTCATATCCACATCGGATAAGGCAGCTTTGCAGGTAGGGCACGCTGAAAGGTAAACATCGGCAGCAGTTTCCTTGAGTTCATCGATGCGCATCAGATTTACTTTATTGGCGACCTTGGCATCGCCGATGCTCGCTCCGGATAGCCCACCGCAGCAGTGTGTATCCTGATGCGAATAGACTGGCTCCCTTATCTCAAAACCTAGTATTTCAAGGACTTCTCTGGGGGCTGTGGCAATACCTTCATCGTTCACCAGGATACATGGGTCGTGGTAAGTTGCCGTAGCACTTGCTCTGTTTACTCTTAGCTTCCCTTCCCTGAGCAGGCCATTGAGAAATATGGTAGTGTGAACAAACTCCACATCGATATCAACGCCGACGTCGTGGTACAACTCCGTCATCATTTTCAAGCAACTGGGACAGTCTACAATGACCTTCCGCAGCTTCCTTTTTTCAATCTCCTCTTTTATTTTTTCTGCTACCTTTTTGAATCCTTCTGTATCTCCGGCGTAGTAGAGGGGTGCGCCACAGCAGATATCGGCACCGCCGAATTGGTGAACTTGCTCCTTGCTCGCCGAGATTATTCTGTCCATGGCCTGCGGTACTTGTTGGTCACGGTAAGCGGAACAGGAAACGAAATAGCCAACATCTCCCGCTCCCTTCTCAAGAAGCTGTCTCTCGCCATAGGGATTACCAAACTTCATGAACGTTTCTATCCGTTTCCTTGTTTCATCTGGAAGCATGCCGTTTTGGAAAGCTTTGCATCGCGCTCTTTGGATGAATTTCCTCAGGTCAAAATCGTCGTAGATACAATGTGCCTTGCATGCTCCGCACATGGCACACTGGAACATCACATCAAAGAAGCCCTGTTCGTCTTCAATAAATGCCTTCTCCTCATATAGAATAAGACGTGCTATTTTCTGAGGGGTAATTGTTTCTTTTCCCGTGGCAAGATACGTGGGGCAACTATGCTTACACATGTTGGCGCACAATGCACAATTTGTGATTTGTTCCAGTTCTTTCTTATCTTCCATCTTCGACAAGCTTTCCTCTGTTCAGAATACCATTTGGGTCTAATGCGAATTTGATTCTCTGGAGGAGTTCCACACCACTAGCACCCAACTCCTGCTGCATAAATTGTATTCTCCAGTATCCAATTCCATGGTGATGGCTAATAGAGCCGTTGTTTCCTAAAGTGGCTTCCATGGCGGCAGTCCATGTATCCTTATAGTAACGCATTGGGTCTTTGGGGAAACCAGCGAACGTGATGTATAGGCAAGCCCCTTCTCGGTAGAAATGTGAGAAATGCCCCGACACTGATATTGCACCATCCACCGCCTTCATGGAGTTGACCATATCAACATAGAGATTTGCGGCATCTTTGAATAGAGAAACAACCTCAATTGTGTCTACAATTCCTCCCCGTTGCATTAAGACAGGACCTAGACCTATATCGAAACGTTTATCGAGCCATATATTTACTGGATTCTCCCCCAGAGGCTCTCCCCCATTCTCTTCGGCGATTCTATTGATTACGCCGCTTTCGAGCGCAACGAAATCTGGCTCGCCTTCTGAGATGAAGATAACCGTTACTTTGCTCTCTGTTTCATCGAAATACCTCTCACTTTCGGCTACATCAAATATCCTTACCACTGCGGGCTTTGCATCACCTCTCAAAATTCTCCGCACCACGTCCAATGCTACTTCAACGGAGTCGAAATTGAATGATTGCTTTACTGTTCCCTTTGGTAAAGGATGCACTGATACTACTGCCTTTGTCACAATGCCGAGAGTTCCTTCACTGCCCAAGAATAGGTCTTTTAGTGAAGGTCCTGTGGAGCGTCTTGGAACCGGCTTAATGTTAAGCAGGTTTCCGTCGGGAAGCACCACCTCCATTCCCAAGACCATATCCTCGATTTTCCCATATTTTGTGGAGAACTGTCCCACAGCACGTGTTGCAATCCATCCCCCAAGCGTCGAGCAGTACAGAGACTGGGGAATACTCCCCATTGAAAAGCCCCTGTGATTCAGCTCCCGCTCGAGATTTGCGCCGATAATCCCTCCTTCAAATTCAGCAACGAGTGACATTTCATCCAGGGAGATAAATTTGTTCATTCTCTGAAGATTTAAGATAGCGCTCCCTTCTAGAGGAATAGCGCCACCAAGTACACCTGAGCCACCGCCAAACGGCGTAATGTTAACCTTATATTCATTGGCATATTTCAGGATACCCTGTATTTCCTCATGATTCTTGGGCGAGATAACAACGCAAGGAAGCGAAGGTAAATTGCCATCCTGAGAAAGGAAAACCCCGTATAACCAGTAGTCAAGACTGTATGAAATGAGGTCGCATTCCCTCTCCGAGACATTTTCCTCTCCTACAATATGTTTCACTTTTTCGACAAACTCGGAAGGTACCTCTCCTTTATCCGACAGAAAAGTTTTTATATTCATTATTTCCTCTCACCCTCCGAAATATGTGATGGCAAAGAGCCAATGTTTCCCCATAACTCTGGACTACTACCGATTCCTGCCCAGGAATTCTGTGACCTCATAGGCTACCACTTTTATAAAAGGCTATCAACCATACGTCGTCTGTATTACAGCTTCATTCTGTTGATCCACACCTCGACTAGGAGCCTTCACTCCACCTGGCACTAACCTCGGTGCACCAGTTTGTCTCCCCAAATACCCTCTCTAGGGGGTCTTTGGCTACCATAACACAAAGCGATGTTTTACTCTGCCGTTATGCCATGACCGCCTGTAACTTCATTCGACCACAACATAGCCACTCTCCGCCACTCCCAAGCCATGCTTCAAAGCGGTAGCTATCTGAGGTGACTGCCAGGGATCCGCAACGAGCTTGTTCTTTGCCTCGTACGTTAGCAATACTTTCATGGCTTCGACGTCGATAGCGACGAGGTCGCCGGAAGCAAGCACCAGTCTAGGCTCTGCTAATTGGCCCTTGTCGGGGCCGCCGGAAACGAAAGCTTTCCTGCCATCCATCACTATGAGGTTTGGTTGCCAGCACAGGCTGATTTCCGCCACCTTCTGCTCCAAGTAGCGGGCATGAAGAGCGCGCCGCTCGCCAGGATGCATGAAGCCTACCGCAAGCTTGAGATCGCCGGAAAATCGCGCAATATTGTGGGTCTTCATACAGGGCAAATAGACTATCTTGTCGGCTTCGTAGGCTGAGCGGGGCATTGAGACTGCCTTCAGGTAGTCACCATCTATCTTAATCCTCACCCAGTCGTCAGCCTTGTCTTCAAAAGCAACCAGCTCAACGCCGAGGTGATGCGCCAACTCGAAAATGCCTAGCTTCCGAAAGACATTCCTGCTTGGTCTCCATATCCCGCCGGAGCTTTCACCTACCGTAACTCTTGCACCCGCTTCCAAAAGAAGCTCAAGCACAGCGCGTAGAAAAACTGGGTCAGTAGAACCAGGAAATGGGTCGGGGCTGTTGAAATTAGGCTTTACTAGAACCCTGTCGCCTCTGTTGATAGCTTGCCCCAAGTGACCCAGCAGTGCGATAGCTTTATCGATGGAGACTCTAATATCCCCATCATTTATCACTCTGGCCACGAGGGCTTTACCATTGGTGCACCAGAGATTTACAGCGCGGGGCTTCGGTTCAACAAGTGGAATGTTCTTCGGCGCCCTATCGCTGATGAAGTGATACAGCCCAACAACCTTGTCAACGAAACCTGCCATTTGACTTTCCCCTTTGCAAAATGGATAAACGTGCCTCATCAGTTACGCAGCGCATGTACAAGCTTCCTTCCCAGGAGTTCAAGTCGCCTCCCAACATTCTTATCCTTCGATGCCCGCTCTGGAGTTTTGGCCAAAGCAGTGACATGGCCAACCCATCGCATGCCGCAGACGGAGGAGTAGGTTTTTAAGTTCTCGACCGCCGTTCCAATGCCTTCTTCTGCCACAGCTATGCCAACAATCGGCTTTAGCTCTAGCTTTGGCCAGACAGGGCAAGTTCTGTCCATGAAATTCTTGAGCAGGCCGGAAAGCATCTCAAAGTACACCGGCGTGCCGAAAGCCAGGCCATCGGCCTCAACCAGCTTGGGGTAAATATGTTGCATGTCGTCCTGAATCCTGCAGATTCCCTTTCGTTGCTTACCTCCCACTTCGCAGCTTAAGCATCCATCGCATGCTCTGATGTCTTTCTCCCTGAGCAAGATCAGCTCAGTCTCTGCCCCCGCTTTAATAGCCCCTTCTAATAGCTTTCTGAGCATCCACTCTGTGTTTCCCTTTCTGGGAGAACCGCAAATGCCGACGATTTTCATTTCACCCACTCCTTCCGCGCAACTGGAGAAGCATAAGCGACCTGCCCGTCGCACCTATACTCAACCGGGATATTCTCTCCCTCTTGGAAGACCGGGCTAGACAAGGATAATGTCATATTACCCTCCCCCGGTATTGTTGGTCCTCCCGGAGCGCAAGTCACTGTGCCTACTGCAAACATACTGAACGGCGTTATCTACATAACAATTTGCCTCGCGACGTAAGCGTTGCACAGTTTTTTGGCCTTTATGCAGAACACCCTGCCTAAACCTTTCTGCGGTCTGTATGAGCTCATGATAGGCGATGCTATTTGTCCAAATCGTACCAATATGGTTCTTGATCGTCAAGTGAAGGTGCAGCCTCCTAACCTGCGAGGCTCATCGCTGCTACTAGAGAACGCCTTCCAGCGGTTTGTGACCCAACAAACCGTCACCTTGTTCAGACGATTCGCCTAGCTAAGACGCAGGCTTGACAGCTTGGCAGAATAGGCACAGCATCAATGTCGAGTGCGATGAGCCATGAGGATTTCCCCATTGCGGTTGCGCTAGAAAATGTTATAAAATTTGGCTCCCCAATAACTTTGGCAAGTTAAAAAGTTGAATAGGGAGGAAAAATGTCACGTAACGAAAACGATATAGGTAATCTAGTATATTCGGCAAATATAAAAGAGCTTATAGAGGCACCGCAGGCATGTCTGAATAAGAGATATTGGCTTTCGGCAGCTAAACTAATCTATTCGGGCATTGACAACCTGGCGTGGCTCAGTCGACAGCATAGTGAACCAAACGTACGTAGAGCTGACTTTATAGAATGGGTCAACCAATACCTATTACCGGATTCAAATTTGCACTGTACTGCGGATGAACTCTATGGCGCTAGATGTGGACTTCTTCATGCAAATGTTGCTGAATCCGACCGTACCCGCATGGGGGCTTTCAGGCAAATATGCTACTCAACAGGTGCGTCTGACCCGAAGGGCGCTTACAAACATATAAGGCAAGAGCGATATAAAAGTAATGTTATAGTTCATATCAAGGATTTATATGATGCCTATTTAAGTGGAATCAAGAAGTTTAACGGTAGACTCGAACAAGACCCAGATTTTGCTAGTGTTATATATGAACACTCCAACAAATGGTTTGCAGAAATATCGTAGAACGAGCTTTTGTGCTGCCTATGTCGGATATTTCCAACCGGTCATGCTGCAACCGTTCTCGCTTGTCCCTAAAGCAGCCTAGGTTGCCATGCTGATTTACTCCACAAAAAGCCATTGTGTTAGGTAGATTGGGAGAAGACTCTACACAGTTCATAGGCTGGTCTCTCATTACAGAGTTAATGTTTCTATGCGTTGTCAGTCTCTGAAAATAACTTGTCTATGCACACGAGTCGATACCGCTAGTCATTAAGCGGAACAAGTAAATCAACTTGCAGTTTATCTCAATATCTTCCCAAACTCGGCCGCAAGATGCGGTTACCACGCGGGGGTTCACTAGCCTGTTATCAAAAATCGCTTGTGGGAACACCTCTCGGAGTCTCAGAACGACAGTACCAAAGTTTGTAAGAGAGGATGCAGCTATCTTTGCTCCTAAGAACGAATAATTCATGTGATTTTGAAGGATCTCTATAGTAGGACCTGATGATTTTCGATCATAGAGCCTAACGAAATACTCAGACCGAATAGACTGATCTGTGGTTTTCTCATCAACTCTGTGCCAGATTGGGATGCCGCCCGTGAGCAACGTCATGGTCAAACTGAACTTAGTTTTAGGCTTCGTAGTCTCCACCTCCACAGAAGTCTGTAACATCCCCTCGAGAATAAGGAGGACATTATTTTCTGCTATCCTTTTCTCGCGACCAGCACTGTCTCGGAATAAAACTTCTTTCTCCTTGAATTCCAGGGTTTTCGCCTTGAAGCTTTGTGGAGAATGGCGAAGCTCAGAATCCCTACACGCAACGGCAACAAGACCTAGGTCTCGCAGATTCTGGACTATGGCTTCTGCTATTTGTGTGCTGTCGTAGTGAGCAATGATTTTAGGAATCTCACCGGTCAGAACAAGACGTGTATCATAAGGGCTTTTGTTGATAACAGCCGCCACACTTCTTACGAGATTTGCATCAAGGTTAGCCGGGGGTGCTACAGCAACATGTATCATCTCTGAGTCAGCCATGAGAGTTACCTATGTAGGTTAGTAGTTTTTCACTACAATGTACGCTCTTATTATAGCCTTTCGTGGTCAACAAAATATCGGTTTGTGACCCAACAATTTATACAATGTCGAGTTTTGCCCAAAGTAATAGTTTTGCTTACAGCCCCTTTGGCTTGCTAGCCAATCAGTCGAGAATGCCTAGAACTTGATAGCGCCGCCACAGACGCTTAAGCACTGACCTGTGACGTAGTCTCCCAGGTCGGTGACGAAGAACTCCAGCACCTTCGATATGTCATCTGGCTGGGCTAGACGTCCCAGAGGTATCTGGGCTAATATTTGTTCTCGGACGCCTGGAAGGCTGTAAACCTTGGCTTCCAGGCGCTGCGTGCTTACGTAGGCGGGAACAATGCAGTTCACCGTTATCCCGTGGGGCCCCAGCTCCTGAGCAAGGTATCTGGTGTAGGCCATAACACCAGCTTTGGCTGCCCCATATGAAGAATATACCCCTCGCCCCTGCGCCTGAAGGCCGGCTTGAGAGGCAGTATTCACAATCCTGCCCCATCCCTGCGCTTTCATCGGCTCGGCGACCGCCTGGGAGCAGAAGATGGTGCCCATAAGGTTCCGGTCCAGGGTAGCCCTCAGGTCTTCCTCGGACACGGACGAGGCAAAGCTGTGCGATACCTCACCGGCAAGTCCACCGGCGTTATTAACCAGGATATCGATGTGCCCGAACTCATCCAGCGCCTTCCTGACCATGGTCTCCACTTGCTTCTTTCTTACTCACATCGGCCTCGATGCCGATGCAGCGAACCCTGAGAGCCTTAACCTCGTCAATCACCGTGGGGGCCGTGATCTCCTCACCGAACTCCTTAAACGACTCCAGGTTGATATCGTTGATAACGACATCGGCGCCCAGGCCAGCCAGGCGCAGGACATGCGACCTGCCAATAGCCCTTGCCATCTTTTTCTCCTTTCAACCATGATAAGGTGGGACTTCTTGCCAATGCCAGCCCCTGAACTCATAATACCCCGTCCCCGCTATCCGAACCCTGTATGGAATAGATGCCCTATGTCCTGATGTAGCAGATTCAAATATGGAATTCGACGATGTCCCCGTCCTTCAGAACGTAGTCTTTCCTAACCATTTGACCATCGAATTTGCCTGAGCCCCAAATCCGGGCGTGCTTCAGCTGCGTTCTGAAATCCTTATGGATAGACTCGGCAACGTCCGCTACGGTGCTTCCGCGTTTCAGGGTTGTGGGCTGAGTAAGGTCCGGTTTCTCGCCAGGAGTTTTAGTGTGTACCCTTATAACATCCAGCATCTCAAAGAGCTTGCGCTTGAAGTCCTCAAGACCGCTTCCATCTTTAGCGGAAACGCGGATGATTGGGAATTCCCTTCCGTGCCTCGATTCGAGTTCGCCGAAGTTATTCTGCGTAGCGGGGAGGTCACTCTTGTTGGCCAGGATGAGAGCTTTCTTCGCCTTGTATTCCAAGTCGGAGCCACTGGGTACGACTGGTGTTGTCCTCATTTGCTCCAGCCTCCCGAGAAGCTCGTCCAGTTGGCTGATGCAATCGTTTGCCTGGTCTAACACGAGCACCAGAATGTCGGTGTTCCCGAAAACCATCGGCAGCCACGACTGGGCATCAGCATCGTTGACCGGGGGCAAGTCGATGAGCTGTATCTGGACGTTCTCGAACGGCATCATGCCCATTATGGGGAAGCGGGTGGTGAAGGGATAGTCGGCGACTTCAGGCGTCGCCTCCGTTAGCGCCGCAACCAGTTGGGATTTGCCAGCGTTAGGCAGCCCCACCAGTGCCGCCTGTCCCGCTCCCTCCTTACGGACATAGTACAAGCTCCCCTTGTGACCGGTGACGTGTCTCTTCTCGGCCTCTGCAGTCAGCTTGGCTATCTTGCTCCTCAGTTCGGCACGTAGCTTATCAGTGCCTTTATGCTTGGGCATGATGGCCAGCATCGTTTGCAACGCTTCGATCTTCTCGGGTATGCTCTTGGCAGTGCGAAAGCGCTTCTCGGCGGCGAAGTACTGTGGCGGCAGATTGGCGGGCATTGAATGTTCCTCACTCCGCGGTCGGCCAGGCAATTGCGAATATAGTCAAGCGGTACATGTGATAACTCGACCACACCCTAAGAGTACGATAGCCTCTGATTGAGGAGTTTAGCAGAACTGAGCGAACAGCGCTAGATTGCCCTGTTTAATGCAAAGGAGAATCGTCATTTCACTGTATTACGACTTGCCCATCTTCCATATTTGTTTAGCGATACTGAAGGTTTCCCTAAGTTGCGCTATAGACGCTAGCCCTATGACGACACCATAGACTTATTCCGATACATATTCAAAAAGCTTCCCTGGGGGGAGCAAGCCTGCGGCAAGAGTCTTCTTCACAATGAGTACCTTCTCGGTGCTGTTGATAGCGTGCATGGTGCTTTTCGGTGATCATGCTAGCGATAAGTGGATTGCTCGCCATAGCGAGCCGCAATAAGGATAGGGTGACAAGGAAGCGAAGGCAAATCTGAGGGAGAGGAGGTAACAGTGCCAAGAGTTAAGAAAAAAATTTAAGCAAAATCGGAATTTGTGTGGAGCGGGAGAAGGGACTCGAACCCTCGACAACCTGCTTGGAAGGCAGGGACTCTACCAACTGAGTTACTCCCGCAAATTCGTATTTATTCTATTCCCACAAACTCCCTTTGTCAAAGGGGAGTGCCTGTTTTTTCTAAAAACATCGCCAACTGAGCTCTCAACCCTCATCGGCTGTTACCCGCCGTGCGCCACGGCGGGGGGCAAGATATGGACAGGTGACGCTTTTGATTTCCATTTTTGCTTCTTGTATCCTCAAGGTTAGCAGGGGTATTAATCTACCGTATACACATACTTTCCACTCTTGAGACTATACTCTGCACATCTCTTGGGGAAATCTTGTACCTCCGACCAATTTCCTCATATCCAACCTGCTCTCCGGTCTTAAACCCCTTGCGCCAGAGGTAGATATCTTGTTCCGTTTCACCAATGCCCTTTTCGTCCAGCTTTATCAGATCCTCGAGCTCCTCTATTGTAGCCAGTACCCTGGTAAGGCAAGACTCATCCTTAAGTGCCTGACCATAGTCCAATTTGGCCTCTTCCGTATCACCTTTTCTGTCACGGGCCAGCGCCCGATTGTAGAATGCTCTGCTATTATTGGGATATAGCTCTATTGCTTCAGAGTAATGCTTTATCGCTTTATCAAGCTCATCTCTGTCCAAGAACCTGTTTCCCTTTATATAAAGGGTAATCGCATCAATGCAACGGTCGGGTAGTCCCCTTATGGCCTGTATTCCACATAGTTCCTCTTCGTTTATGTCTCTGGGCACTCCATCAGCCAGGGCTCCTATTCGCTGATGGCGAATATTGCTAGAGCCATACCACGCGTCTATAAAGTGATAAGTTCCATTGGAAAGGCTCAAAAGGTTTACGTGGTGTGGAACATAGCGTCCAGCATTATCTATTAGCACCTCTACGATCCCTAAGGATAAGCCGAATTTGGGGCCGATGGCAGAGAATAGCTTGGTATATCCCAGGCAATCGGCACGTCCAGTAGCTAGCACATCATCCAAATCAAAGACCCGCCCGCGCTTGACATTGCTTCGCACCAGGTTATACAGCCAATCCGATATTACTATTTGTATCCCGCTCGTATCCTCTGCGTTATGAGCTTCAGCAAGCTTTTCACTGGTTAACAGGCTAAGTGACTCCAGATCGAGTTTTTGCGTGGTAGAGCCCCTCAATTCATAAGGCAGCCCTGGTATATACCAACCGGCCAAAGCGCTATCAATGTTCGTCATGGTTGCTCCACATTTCCCAGTAGAAAGCCTGTCTAAATATTTTGGGTGGGTGGGAGCATCTGCTCCCACCATGTCCTGAGCTTGTCGAAGGGCTAGCCTATCTGGCTAGCTTTTTGAACGTCCCATACATCTCTATAGCGAGAGCACACATAAATGTCAATATATATGGAACAACCTTGCAGCTTTGTGTGTGGTGTGCGAGTTGGTGAATCCTGCTGAATGGCGCTTGTGAAGTTACTTAGTCAAGCCGAGGTATTCGGCATATCTGACCAGGTATGAAATCACCTTGGATCCTTCCTCGGGTGTTTGATAGGAGTATATACCATTTTCCTCAAGCTTAACCAGTGCTGGCGGTTTGACACCACCCACCCCGCCCACTGGGCTGGTTATGATGAGGGGCTTTTGGTACTTATCGATCCTCTCGATAAGGCCGTCTACGAATCGGAGTTCAATCTCAATCATCATCCCTACATATTCCTGAGTATCGATACCCACCGTTGCCGTGGAATGATCAAGGAAGTCCGACGGAACGCCAAGGCTTCCAACAGCAATAACAGCGTCGATGTAGTCAGCCTTTAGTAGATTGCCCATGCAACCGTAGGAACCCTCATAACTGCCTGCCATGTCCACCGGGTTTGAGTGCGACCAGCGAGGGGGGAGGTACTTGTTCAAGATCTGTATTGTCTCCTCCCGCAACGCCGGCACCTCCAGGCCGTGACGCCGGCATGCATCTGCAGCCACGACCCCGAAGCCACCGCCTGTAGTGACAATGCCGACCCTTTTCCCTCGTGGAAGGGGCTGTCTTATCAGTGCCAGCACAACATCAAGCAGTTCATCCACCTCGTCTACCCTGATGACTCCACATTGGCGAAATACGGCATCGTGGACGGCGTCTGAGCCAGCAAGTGAGCCGGTGTGAGAAAGAACTGCCCGAGCAGCCTCAGCCGTTCTCCCTACCTTCATAACTACGATGGGCTTCTTCTTGGTGATATGCCTGGCAAGCTCGAAGAAACGCCTGCCATCTTTTATGCCTTCTATGTAGGCACATATCACTTTTGTTTCCTTGTCTTTCGCGAGGTATTGTAGGTAGTCCTCTATGGTGATGTCCGCTTCGTTACCGCTGCTCACATATTTGCTGAAACCAGTCCCCTTCTCGATGCCACGCTCCAGGATGTATGTCCCAAAATTGCCGCTCTGCGAGATGAGAGCCAGAGGGCCTGAGCGTATGCGCCGAGGGCCTGTAGTGAAGAGGTCTATCGCTGTATTGAAGTGTCCGTTGCAATTGGGCCCTACGAGGCGCAGGCCTCCCTTTCTTGCTATACTCAATACCTCCGATTCAAGGCGAGCCCCTTCCACTCCTGTCTCCTTGAAGCCGGCGGTGATGATGATGGCGGCTTTAACGCCTTTATCCACACATTCTTGCACTACTGGGGGCACTGAACTCTCAGGTACAACGATAACTGCCAAGTCAATGGGGCCAGGTATTGCCAGCAGGTTTGGGTAAGCCTTGTGCCCCAAAATGTAGTCTGCATTGCGGTTGACGGGGTATACCATTGCCTTTGGGCTGGAGCTGATGAGCCTGTTTAATATGCGGAATCCCCACTTGGTAGGGTTGGGAGAAGCGCCGATTACAGCGACGGAGTTAGGATAGAAAAGGTAGTTCACCGGATTTGACAATCCCCTTCAAAAGCACGCTCCAGCAATGTTGATGACCAATTGTAGCAATGCTCAGGGCGCACTTCAATAGTGGTAAAGGCGGAGCTAGGATCAGGTGCAACTAATGATGCAGGTTCGAAAGGCAGTCATTCACCATCTGAGCTGTGTTTGGATGGCGAGATCGTTTCATTCCTTAACAAGGCGCCTACACAGTATCCAACAATTATTGAGCCTGTGACGGTAAACACGGTCAGTATCAGAACATATATCCAGCCGAAGTATGAAATCATTATGGGTAAGAGGAATGGCTTGACAGCCCTATTCCCCAGGAAAATAGCCATCATCGAATTCCCAGCACCTTTTTGTCGCAACTGCTTGAGAAGAGGATACCACGCGTAAATTGGCCCCATAGATATGATCCCTGCTGTGGCCGAGAGTATAATACCCTTGATGCCAGCCCCTTTGCCAAGAAACCTTGCAATTTGCGCTGGCTTTAGGAAAAGATTCAAGATTAGCATGAGGGCGAAGACCAAAGCCAATGGAATAAGCATACTGAGGAAAATGTTACCGCTACTTTTAAGGGCCATAGATGTCTTATCAGGGTAAATAGCATAGAGAATTCCATAAAGTACCAGTACGGAAGCTGGGAAGAGCAGCATTCGCGGCACGCGTATTCTCCGTGTGGAGCTCTGAGTTATATCCTCTTTCATTGGGATCATCGTAAAATTAGGTTTAAGGCAGCAACTGTTAGTATGGCTATTCCTATGGCCATGACAAAGGATAGGCCATTTCTTATTAGGGCAAATTTCCCACCTAAGGCCGCTATCTCAGCGGGCAACTGTATGATGCCTACGCTAACCCACGCTATGATGAGGGCGGTTACAGCAAACAAGGTCACACCGTATCCCAACAGTTCACCACCGATAACGTAACTATTAATGGCGTTCCCGGCGAATATGCTGCCAAAGCACGCTCCCACAAAGGTGTCCAAGATCGGGTTACCGGAGAAAATGGCTAATAGCAAATCCTTTGGTACGAATGCATTGAACAACCCTATCAGCAGCACTACGCTGATTAATATGGGCAGCATCATGGCAAACTGCCTGGCAGAGCTGGTTAGCGCGAGAAGCACGGTGATTGTGTCAATCTTAGCTCCTCTTGTCGTAGGTGGAACGTCGGCGGCACTCTCCTTGAGGTCGCCCGTCTTGTACTTGTTTATCACGTCTTTGACCTTACCACTGAGTTCAGCGTAAACTTGTATGCCGTTTTTTGTGAGCTGCCTTGTGGCAGCAGGGCTACAGTGCCCGGTAAGAACCGCTTTGACATCCTTACTAATAGCAAGCACAACGGCCTGCATCCCAGCACCGCGTTGACCTGTAGCACCAGGGTTTGGCACTGTGTCAAAACTCATGGTTTCGAGATCAACAATCAAAAGGTATCGGGAAGTTCCAAACCTTTGAGCTACTTCAGCCTCTAAATCTGTACCGTCCGTTGAGATGGCAATTTTCATAACTATATCCAGATTGTTCGCTAGCGATGTCTTACCGAGGGCGACTCCCATGCTTGTCCTCCTGGGAGCTTCTTTATTTTTCTTTGCCCAAATTACCACAAAGCCTAAGCATTAGAAAGCCCCTTTTGGGTTGATTTTAATCGCTTAACCCTCCTTCGTCATTTTCATCCCTTACACACCACTTGTCTTGTTTTTTCATAATAGATATCGTGAGCTACTAACGTGCTTTCCTGATCTAGTTCAGATAGATGGAAGAAAGGGGAAGGTGTCACTAATCATATGAACGAGTACAGCAACTTGACAAGGAGAACTCTCGTACGTAGACTGCCTGTCGTGGCGCTATGCCAGCGATGAACGCCATCCAGGGCGAATATGGCTAGTTGGTTACGATGAGAAGAGAAGGTCAAACAGCATGGATAGCGTCGAGAACCATCTGAAAGAAGCTAGGAGTACGCTACTCGATCTGAGCATGCGGAATCAGCTTCTCAATTTCCGACCCAGCAAGCGGAGAACGATTTCGGTCGTGGATGAGCTGCCCCGGGAGATTTACGACATTCTAGTGCTCAAGGGCAGGCCAATGCAGTTCATGCCCAGGCCCGCAAGCCTTGGACATGAGCTGAAAGCCCAATACACGCTGGAGCCGGCGTTCGACGACGTTGGCGGCGACGACGAAGCTGGCCTGAGTAGACAGGAGTCTTCCAACTTGTGGCAACCGCCACCATCTAGCGGTGGCGTGGCTCAAAGGCATGTCGACCGCTTCCTTCAAACGGCGATAGACAGCGAAAGTCTGCAGAAGCGCCTGTTCTACATCTATCATGAATACCGCTCTGTTCTGGAGGAGACGGGCTACCCCATACTATATCTGGCCATCGGCTTCCTAGAATGGACCGAGAGCCCGGACTCCTTGAAGAAGAGGCGCGCTCCCTTGCTGCTTGTTCCCCTAGAATTGGATCGTGCGAAGGTGGGCACGTCGTTCAAGATGCGCTGGTCGGGAGAGGACATCGCAACGAACATCTCACTGCAAGAAGCCCTGTCGCAGCAGAGGATTGGTTTGCCGGAATTCGAGATGCCGGACGTCAAGCAAGGCGTCGATGGCTACTTCGAGTCGGTTGTAGCAGCCGTTAGAACCATGCCTGATTGGCAAGTGCTTTCCGACATATACCTGGGTTTCTTCAGTTTCACCAAGTTCACAATGTACAAGGATCTCGATCCGGGTGCGTGGCCGGAAGGGGAATCGCCGGCCGACGACCCGTTGATTCGCGCCCTGTTTGATCCGTGCCCCGAGAGCGAGTTCGACGTGGAATCGCCAGAAGGAAAAATCGAGGGGAGGGTGTCTCCTCGTGACGCCTGCCATGTCATGGATGCTGACTCCTCGCAGGTGGCGGTTATCGAGGCTGTCAAGAGGGGCCGAAACCTTGTCGTTGAAGGACCACCGGGCACGGGGAAATCACAAACGATCGCAAACACAATCGCCGAGCTTCTTGTAGCGGGGAAGAGTGTGTTGTTTGTCAGCGAGAAGATGGCGGCTCTTGAAGTTGTCAAGAGCCGTCTTGACAAAGTGCATCTTGGGGATTCGTGCTTAGAGTTGCACAGCCGCAAATCAAGAAAAGACACGGTGCTAGGTGAACTGAAGTCAGCCATCGAGGCGCCGTCTCTGAGCCCTGTATCTCTAGAGGAGGAACTAGAAAAACTAGAAAGCCTAGAATGTGACTTGGACGGTTACGCCGAAGCTCTGCATGAGCCATTCGGAAAGCTGGGGCGTTCTCCTTTCGACCTATTCGGAATGTCCGAGTCCTCGCGTCGCCACTTCTGCGCCGTTGAGCGATCCATGTCGCGCGTGGAACTGCAGGGCGCAGTAGGCTGTGACCAGACGGGCTTCCAGTTGGCTGAAACCAGGCTAAATGAGCTTGTAGCGATGCTGCCCCTTGTAGGTCCCCTCAGGGCACACCCTTGGCGAGGCTGCACGCCGGGAATCATACTGCCGGCTGATGAGGAAGCCATAGGGCAACGTATCAACGAAGCTCAGGATAGGCTGTGCAGGCTGGAGGCTTCACTTCACGACCTTGTGGAAGCCTGTGCGATCATGATACCCACTGCCGTTAGCGACATACCTCTGGCAATTCGAGCCGCGTGGGTGCTGGCAGAATCGAGACCAGTCGACCAAGATGTATTGCTCAACGCGCAATGGGATCAGTCCCCCAAGGAGGCAGAAGCGCTAATACTGGATTTGGGAAAGTTCGCTGACCAGCGATCTAGGGCATTAGCAACATTCAAAGAGGAAGCTCTCGACGAAGACATCGTCACTATACTGAAACAATACGAGGTGCTATCGACCAAAAGTGCACTTGGGAGACTGCTCAGTAGGAAGTACCGCCGGTGCATGCGTGTGGTTGCCGCTCTGTACAATGATAGACCACCAAAGCAACGTGGACCCGTCATCGGCGACCTGAGGAGGCTGGCCAGACTTAAGAGTCGCCGTGACATGCTCCGCCAAGTGAATGAGGCTGGCGCGGTTCTTTTCGGCTCTTACTGGCAGGCAGACAGAAGCGATCCTCAGACTCTATGCGACCTAGAGGCGTGGCTTCCAAGCTTCCGTCAGCTACTACGCGAGGGCGCAATCACAGAAAGCGCTGTCGAGATGGTAGGAGCGGGCATATCGAGGCAACAGGTTGGTGAGGCGATTCGGGAAGCAGACGCGGCCAGACAGCAGTTTGTGGCGGAGCGTGATCGCTTGGCGGAGAGGCTCGGCATCGATTACGTACGGGTTTTCGGAGCGAGTGCGGACGACGTCCCTTTTACCGAATATATGAGCCGCTTCCAGGTGTGGCGGGCTGAAATGGTGGTTATTCAGCGGTGGGCGCTCTTCGCCGACATTCGCCAGAAATGCCTGCAAAGTGCGGCATCACCCCTCGTAGCCCTAATTGATCAAGACATGCTGCACAAAGACGACATCATACCGTGTTTAAAGGGTAACTTCGCCGATGCGCTTATTAGCGTCGCTTTTAGACAAAGGGAGCCGCTGGCCATATTCGTGGGCATTATACATGACAGGAAGATAGAGGCTTTCAAGGAGCTAGATACAAAGGTCATCTGCAGAAACCGACATAGGCTGGCATGGCAACTGCGCTACAGCCGACCACAAGTTTCCGGCGGTGCGTCGCCAGCCTCAGAAGCAGGCATTCTTCTGCGCCAATTCAGTCTGAAGCGCAGGCATATGTCCATTCGTAACCTGATGTCGTCTTGTGGGGGGTTGATACAGAGGATAAAACCATGCTTCATGATGAGCCCCCTATCCATAGCGCAGTTCCTTGACCCAAAGAACGTTCGCTTTGATGTAGTAATTTTCGATGAGGCAAGCCAAGTCAAACCGGCGGACGCGCTTGGAGCACTACTGCGTGGTTCCCAGGTGGTGGTTATGGGTGATACACGTCAACTCCCACCAACAGCTTTCTTCGACCGCATGCTGCAATCCGGGGAAGACGACAGTGAGGACTTGGCCACATATATCTCCGATGTAGGCAGCATTCTTGACCTCTGCAAGACGAGCTTCCCCACGAAGACCCTCCTTTGGCACTATCGCAGTCGCCACGAGTCGCTCATAGCCACATCCAACCAGGAGTTCTATGAGAACCGCCTGCTGGTATTTCCATCGGCGACAGAGGACTCAGAGGAGTTGGGCCTCAAGTTCGTTCACCTGCCGAACGCCATCTACGACCGGGGCCGCAGCCAGGTGAATCGCATAGAAGCAAGAGCCGTTGCCGAAGCATGTGTCGAGCAATATCTTAAGCATCCTGACAAAAGCCTTGGCGTGGGTGCCTTCAACGTCAATCAGCAAGAGGCCATATTGCAAGAGATAGAACTGCAACTGCGTCTCCAGCCTGAAATGGAGGCTTTTTTCGACACGAAACGCCAGGAGCACTTCTTCGTCAAGAACCTCGAAACCATACAGGGCGATGAGCGAGACGTGATATTTCTCAGCATTGGGTTTGGATTTGACGCAGACCGACACCTCACGCTTCAATTCGGACCGCTCACTCATGAGGGCGGAGAACGGCGCCTGAACGTCCTGATAACTCGTGCCAGGGAGAAATGTGTCGTTTTCTCAAACTTTCGAGCTGCAGACATGCCGCTCGACGCGAGCCATTCCGTTGGCCTTCGGGCGCTAAGGGATTTCCTCGGCTACGCCGAGAATGGGATACTGCGAGCAATTGAGCCGCCACCAGGGGGCGATTTCGATTCGCCCTTCGAGTCCTCCGTTTACGACTTGCTTCGCGCTCATGGCCATGAGATGCGAAGCCAAGTTGGCTGTGCTGGCTTCCGCGTCGATCTCGCCGTCGTTGATCCCAACCGGCCGGGGCGCTATATGCTAGGGATCGAATGTGACGGAGCCAAGTATCATTCATCGCGGGTTGCCAGGGACAGAGACAGGCTGCGACAGGTCGTGCTGGAGGACCGCGGTTGGCATATCCACCGTGTTTGGTCCACCGATTGGTACCGCGACAGGGACGAAACGGAACGGACACTCTTGGAGGCAGTTGAACAGGCGAAGCTTGCCGAAGCAACTTCGGTCGCTGTAGACGAACGCTCTTTCACATCGGCATTGAAGCCAAGTGGTGCTCCAGTTTTAGATGATGGTATAGATGTCGACCAGCGTGCCTCCTTCTCTGCAGAGGAGGCGACCCCGCCTGAAACCATATCCGAATACCAGGTGTGTTCATCTCTCTTGATGCCCAGATCCGGCCAGCTTCACGAGCAGCCAACCCGCGTACTCGCCAAGGCAGTCGCAGCCGTCGTCTCGGTAGAGGGGCCCGTCCATTCCGAAGAGGTGGTGCGGCGAATCCGTGCTCTGTGGGGCTTGAATCGGAGTGGCCACAGGATTCAACAAGCCATTGAGCATGCCATCTCAGCTGCGGACGCGTCGGGAAGCATCCGCCGAGTCGGCGACTTCCTCTGGCACGGAAGCGAGCGCCCTATTGTGGCACGGCACCGCAGCGTTGAATTACCCCCCAACATTGACATGATATGTGACGAGGAGATAGCTGAGGCGATCAAGTTCGTTCTCAAGACGCAGTTTGCGACCTCGCCTGACCAACTGACGGTCAGCTCGTGTCGCCTCTTGGGTATCCGCGCCGCTCATTCCCGCGCAACTGAGCGCGTCCGCATGGTGTTGCAGTCCTTGCTCGCTGTAGGCACACTGCGTGCGCTTCCGAACGGCATGGTGGACTTCGCCTGAGTGCGATGCGCCAAGGCTGAAATAATCGAGACGAGCAGAAGTGATCACGCGGAATGAGGATACTACATACAGCCGACCTACAGTTCATGGAATACGAGGATGCAAGGTGGAAGGCCCTGCTAAAGCTAGTCCGTATCGTGCGTGAGTAGAATATCGACATGATGGCCATATGTGGGGACCTTTTCAATGAAGATGTTGATGCTGATACCTTAAGGCCTCACCTTCGCACTATCTTCTCAGATTCGGCGTTCAAGACCTTGGTAATACCACGCAACCACGATGCGAATTAGTTCAATCATGGCATGTATTTTGACAAAAACCTTATGGTTCTGAGGGACTCCCCCTACGAATGCGAAGATGTGCAGATCGCTGGCATGCCATTCGAGCCGATACAGTGTCAGGCTCGGTGAATACCTTTCAGCACCATGTGCAGAGGAGAACCGCCGCTTATTCAGCACCAGGTATACCGTTTTGTCCCACAGCCTCCTGTTGCTCTTGATCTGAACTCATCTACTATGCAACTTCAACGTCTCTTTCTCACAAAGGTGGCAAACAGCACTTACAATACAGTATTCCACCTCTACCCTGATCTCGTATTCTATTTCCTTATGCCGTATCACGCGCAGACCAGGCGATCCCAGGACAATGGTGATACAATGTTCTTGCACCCGTTGCATCTCCTGTCTTTTTTTTCATACCAAAAAATCCCGAACTACTAATGTGCTTTCCTTGACATAGCTTCGTTCTTTAATCTACACTTGGGATGAGGCCTTTTGGAGAGAAAGCCTATGAGATGTCCTGCCTGCGGCAATTTGATGATAGTGGTTGAACACGAGAACATCGAGCTTGACTATTGCGTGAACTGCTCGGGAGTATGGTTCGATGCCGGCGAGCTGGAGCTGTTCCTGGAGACCATGGAACTGGAGGGAACCAGCTTGTCTCTGGACGATATCCTGACCTCACCGGAAGCCGAGTCGGCGGAGAAGAAACGGAAGTGCCCCATTTGTGGCGGGAAGATGAAAAAGGCAACAGTGGGTCACGAACCAGAGGTGCTTATCGATGCTTGTCCAAGGGGGGACGGGCTTTGGTTTGACAGCGGAGAGGTTGGCCAGTTGATAACACAGCTACCTGAGAAGTCAGACTCCCAAGGACGCGTCATCACCTTCCTGGGAGAAGTGTTCACAGCACGGGACTAAACTAGGCCACGAAGATGTGGTTGAAGTTGCGCGTTTACCCATTTGCAGGGGGGCGGTGCACCGTTAAAGAAGTCCCCCGAGAATAAAGGAACGGAAATCGTTGAGGAGGTTTGCTATGCCTATAGTAGGGTGGATCATCATCGGAGTCGTGGTAGTGCTTGTTATTATCCTTTTCGCGACGTACAACAGCTTGGTAAGGCTGCGCAACCAGGCGAAGAACGCTTGGGCGCAGATCGATGTGCAACTCAAGAGAAGGCACGATCTCATACCCAACCTGGTGGAAACGGTCAGGGGTTATATGAAACACGAGCGAGAGACATTGGAAGCAGTTACCAATGCTCGCAACATGGCTCAAAAGGCAGTCGGTGGCGGTGTTGGTGCCCAGTCCAAAGCTGAGGGTGAACTCAGCGGCGCGCTGTCCAAGCTGCTGGCTGTGGTTGAGAATTACCCTGACCTTAAAGCCAACCAGAACTTCCTCGCTCTGCAGGAGGAATTGACCTCGACTGAGAACAAGATAAGCTTTTCGCGCCAGTTCTACAATGACTCAGTATTGAAGTATAACAATAAAACGCAGATGTTTCCCTCGAATGTAGTAGCAGGTATGACTGGTTTCAAGGCCAGCGAGTTCTTCGAGGTCGAGGTAGCCGCGGAGAGGGAAGCACCCAAGGTTAGCTTTAGTTAGCCAATAGATATCTAGCTATGTGGGAACAGATTAGAGCCAATCAGATCAGGTCGGTGATACTGGTAGTAGCCATGGGAGCGCTGCTGATTTTGATTGGCTATTTCATCGGGGTAGCTTTGCTTGACAGCGCCATTGCCGGGCTCATCATCACCCTTGTGATATGGCTGGTGATGAGCCTTATCGCCTTCTTCCGGGGAGACAGCATATTTTTGGCGCTGTCCAGGGCAAGGAAAATAAAGCGCGACGACCATCCGCGCCTTTACAACATAGTAGAGGAGATGAAGATTGCCTCGGGGCTGGAGAAGATGCCTGACATCTATATTATAGACGACCCGGCACTGAATGCATTCGCCACCGGTCGGAGTCCCGAGCGTGCTTCTGTCGCCGTAACATCAGGGCTTCTACAGAAGCTGAACCGCGATGAACTGCAGGGCGTCATTGCCCACGAAATAGCTCACGTGAAGAACCGCGATGTGCTGCTGATGTCCATGTGTGGAGTTCTTCTCGGTACCATTGTTATTCTAGCCTTCTTCGCAACGCGCATGCTCTTCTTCGGCGCCATATTTGGTGGGAGAAGAAGCTCCTCCGCTGGAGGCGGCCAAGCGCAGTTGATAATCCTTGCCATAGGGATCGCCTTTATGATACTGGCGCCGATCTTCGCTTACCTGATCTATTTCGCCATTTCCAGAAAAAGAGAGTACCTGGCTGACGCCACATCTGCTCTGTATACCAGATATCCAGAGGGATTGGCCTCCGCCTTGGAAAAGCTTGGCGGGTCAAAAGCAGAACTGAAATCGGCCAATAAAGCTACAGCCCCGATGTACATCATCAATCCCTTCCGCAAAAAAGGAAGAGCAGCGGCCGACCTCACCAGCACTCACCCGCCTATCTCGGAACGCGTGCGTATCCTGCGCTCCATGGCAGGAGGAGCCGCTTTCGCCGACTACGAAAACGCTTATCGCCAGGTACATAAGGGTGGCAAGGGAGTTATTTCGCCTGCTGCCGTTGCCAGTGTTGGTGCTGTCGGACTGCGGGCAGCGGAGCCGGAAGCTGCGCCTAGAGAGCCCGAACCGAGCAAGGTGGAACGCACTCGCGAGGTCTCGGACCTTATGTGGAAGCTGAACGACTACAAAACCATCAACTGTGCTTGCGGCACGAAGCTGAAGGTGCCCCCCAAGTTCAAAAGTGGCCAGGTTAAGTGCCCACACTGCGGGCGCATCCACTCCGTCTAGGAGCTACGGGAAAGCTGGACTGCACATCGCTGAATCCAAGAAGACTCAATCTACACATTATTTGGATTACTCAGGCTGTCTAAAAACCTCATTCCGCGTAGCGTCGTCCATATGGGGAAGGACGCCCAAGAAATAGTATCCCCAGGCGTCCGTGAGCAGAACGCCCCGACCCAGTTTTGACGGCCGGGACGGGTGGATATGTATGTTTTTCCCG